>NZ_JBHTXK010000010.1:0-134577 GCF_042791795.1 Leifsonia sp. NPDC056665 | reverse complement strand
GGCGCAACCAACAGAGAGAGCCCGGCCGATGGCCGGGCTCTCTCTGAGTAACCAATGTCGCGACTCATCTGGAACATATGTCCCGACTCATCACACGGTGGATCTGAGGGGACTCGAACCCCTGACCCCCTGCATGCCATGCAGGTGCGCTACCAGCTGCGCCACAGACCCGTATTCAGTTTGTTCGCGTCGACCGGGCTCCCCCGGGCAACTCATCAAGCGTACTACACGCGGGCGGCGCAACGTAAATCGGTCGTGCAACCCGGGCGTGTGCGCGCCGTCTCCTCCGCGCTGTCTAATCCGCGCTGTGGACGGGCAGCTCGAGCGGGAGGACCGGGCAGTCCTTCCAGAGACGCTCGAGGGCGTAGTACATCCGGTCCTCCTCGTGGAAGACGTGCACCACCAGGTCGCCGAAGTCGAGGAGGATCCAGCGACCCTCCGACTTGCCCTCGCGGCGCAGCGTGCGGACGCCCGCGTCGTTCAGGCGGTCCTCCACCTCGCCGGCGATCGCGATCACGTTGCGCTCGACCGAGCCGGAGACCAGGAGGAAGGCGTCCGTCAGCGGCAGCGGGCCGGAGACGTCGAGCGCCACCAGATCGACGCCGCCCTTCGAGTCGGCGGCCTCGGCCGCGAGCTGGAGGATTTCCCGGGCATGCGGGGTTGCGGTCACAGAGAGTCCTTCGGGAGAGTGCGGGTCGAGAAAAGGCGTTCGCGGGTCATCAGAAGACGTGGAGCACGTACGCCGCGATCAGCAGGCCGATCACGCCGACGGCGAGAACACCCGCGGTCACCATGAGCACGACGGGGAGGGCGTTGCCGCGCTTCTTCGGCGGGGCGATCACGCCGCGCGTCGACGTGTGCGTGCTGATCGCGCGCGACGCGCGCACCGGCGCGACCTCGGAGGTGTTGAACTCGTTCTCCTCGCTGTCGAGGAGCCGGTCGATGTCCGAAGAGTCGATGCGGTCGTGGGCGCCGGTCGCCCCCAGCGTGCGCGGGAGGTCGATCGAGCCGGTGACGAGGATCTCGCCTGTGCTGGTCAGCGGGCCGGTCGCGTCCGCCTGCGGCAGCGACGGGAGGATGAGCGCGTTGGTCGTGGTGGCGGCGGTCGAATGGCCGACGTTGCGGGAGGTGATCGGCTCGGAGCCGTCCTCCAGCTCGGCCGCCGTCGACCAGTGTCCGGTCGGCGGCGTGAACGGACGGCGCTCCTGGGCGGAGACGTCCTCCGCCTCGGCGGGCACAGCGGCGGCAGCCGGAGCGGCGGCAGCCTGCGACCCGAAGCCGGTGAAGACGGACGTCGGAGAGGAGGTCACCGCGGTGTCGGCCTGCTTCGAAGCGGAAACCGGGGCCGCCTCATCGGTGAACGTCACGGGGACTATCGGCTCGGCGATGGCCGGCGAGTGGTTCGCCTGGTTCGCGGCCTGCGCCTGCAGCATCGCCCGCAGCTCGCGGCGGGTGAGCGTGCGCTCGCCGGTCGGGTCGGACTCGTCGTCCGACTCCGTGGCCGGGGTCGTGGTGATCTGCTGCGAGGTCGCGCGGACGGGGGCCGACGCGGAACCGGGCAGCACGGACATCGGCTGCGTGACCGGCTCGGGCTTGGACGGGTCAGGCGCCTGACGGAACAGGTCGAACGAGGAGGCGTCGGCGCTGGGGTCGGCGGCCGGACGCTGCGGGGCGCTGAACAGGAGGTTGTCGAAGCTGCCGCCCGACGAGACGCCGGGCTCGGCGAACGCCGAGGCGGGGATGGCGGGAGCCTGCTCCTCGTCCGTGGGCTGAACGCCGGGGGTCGACGACGTCTCGGGGATCTCCCCCGCTGGGGTCGCCTCGGAGGTGCCCGCACGGCGCGACGCTTGACGAGCCGCCGTACGCTCACTCTCTCTGGCCTGTCGCCGTGTCTGCAGCGGCTGGCTCGCTTCCGCTGGCTGTTCAGGCCATGACGTCATTCCACGCTCCGATACAAGTGATGTTTGGAGATGTACTGGACCACCCCGTCGGGGACGAGGTACCAGACGGGGAATCCCCTGCTCACCCGGCTCCGGCAGTCGGTGGACGAGATCGCCAGGGCCGGAACTTCCAACAAGCTTACGTCCTGTTTCGGCAATCCAGAAATATTGAGGTCGTGTCCCGGACGACTCACAGCAACGAAGTGCGCGAGCTTCCACAGCTCGTCGAAATCGCGCCAGCTCAGGATCTGCGCGATGGCGTCGGCGCCGGTGATGAAGAAGAACTCCGCGTCCGGTCGCTCCCGGCGCAGATCGCGGAGGGTGTCGATCGTGTAGGTGGGCCCGACGCGGTCGACGTCCACCCGGCTGACGGTGAACCGCGGGTTGGAGGCCGTCGCGATCACCGTCATCAGATAGCGGTGCTCGGCGGTCGTGACCTCGCCCTTCTGCCAGGGCTGGCCGGTCGGCACGAAGACGACCTCGTCGAGGTCGAACGACTGCGCGACCTCGCTCGCGGCGACCAGGTGGCCGTGATGGATCGGATCGAACGTGCCGCCCATCACGCCGATGCGTGGACGGCTCTTCTCGGTCAGCTCCATGTGCTGCGGTCGGTGTGGCCTCAGTGCCCCTGGGTCGGGTGACCGGAGCCGTGGTGGGTGGCGCCGGGGGCTGCGGCGTGCGACGCGGCGTCGGGCGTCGAGCGGTGGGCGTGGCGGTTGGCCACGTCGCGGAAGCTGAACATGACACCGAGCAGGCACAGGAAGGTGACGATCGCGATCGTGCCGTAGGCCCAGGTGGGAATGGGCAGCGCGACGTGGGTCTCCGCGGCCGCGGCGATGATGGTCGTCAACTGGGACATCGGTGGTGTTCCTTTCGGGGCGCTGTGGTGAAGGCGCGGTGGCGCGAGGCCGTTTCTCAGTCTAGCGGTCGTTCAGCCGCGGATCTGGCCGGACCCGCGCACGATCCACTTGGTGCTCGTCAGCTCGGGCAGCCCCATCGGGCCGCGCGCGTGCAGCTTCTGGGTGGAGATGCCGACCTCCGCGCCGAAGCCGAACTCGCCGCCGTCGGTGAACCGGGTGGAGGCGTTGACCATGACGACCGCCGAGTCGACCTCCGCGAGGAAGCGGTCGGCGTTGCCGAGGTCGTTGGTGACGATCGCCTCGGTGTGCTGCGTGGAGTACCGGCGGATGTGGGCGATCGCGGCGTCGAGGTCGTCCACGACGCGCACCGAGATGTCGAGGCTCATGTGCTCTGTCGCGTAGTCCTCGTCCGTGACCGGGACGCCGCCGGGGGCGTACGGCAGCGCGATCTCGTCGGCGTGGATCATGACGCCGGCCTCCGCGAGCGCGCCGAGCACGGCGGGCAGCAGGCGTGCAGCGGCGTTCCGGTGCACGAGCAGGGTCTCCACGGCGTTGCAGACGCTGGGACGCTGGACCTTGGCGTTGCGGACGATGTCGACCGCCCAGTCCTCGCGCGCGCTCTCGTCCAGCACGATGTGGACGACGCCGGCGCCGGTCTCGATCACCGGGACGCTCGACTGCGTGACGACGGCCTGGATGAGGTCGGCGCTCCCCCGCGGGATCAGCACATCGACCAGGCCGCGGGCGCGCATCAGCTCGTTCGCGCCGTCGCGGCCGAACTGGTCGATGGTCTGCGCGGCGTCGGCCGGGAGGCCGGCGCTCGCGAGGGCGTCGCGGACGACCCCCACGAGCACGGCGTTGGTGTTGAGTGCCGCGGTGCCCCCGCGCAGCACGACGGCGTTGCCGCTCTTGATCGCGAGCGACGCGATGTCGATGGTGACGTTCGGCCTGGCCTCGTAGATCGCGCCCACCACGCCGAACGGCACGCGGGTCTGGGCGATCTTCACGCCGATCGGGAGGTCGCTGCCGCGCACCACCTGGCCGACCGGGTCGGTGAGCCCGACGACCTCCAGCACCGCGTCGGCGAGGCCCTGCAGCCGGGCCGGGGTCAGCGTGAGCCGGTCGAGCAGGCCGGCGGAGAGCCCGTTCTCACGCCCGTTGGCGAGGTCGAGCTCGTTGGCGGCGAGGATGCTCTGCTCGGCGGCGACGACACCGTCGGCGATGGCGCGCAGCGCCGCGTTCTTCTGCTCGGTCGTCGCGGTCGCCAGCGGCAGCGACGCGGCCTTGGCCGCACTCAGGCGATCAGCGAGCGAGGTGGGGGCGGCGACGGTCGAGGACATGGGTCAAGTCTAGGCGGTGGCGGGTTGCGCAGCCTCGGGGTCGTGCGCCGGAGCGGGGGCCGCCACGGCGTCCGAGCTGGGCGCGGGAGCGAACCACGTGCCGACGGTCTCGCCGCGCAGTGCCTCCGACACGAGGGTCGTCGCCGTGAGGATGACGGCAGTCCCGCGCTCGGCGGCCTGGCGCGCGGCCGACACCTTGGTCAGCGCTCCCCCGGTGCCGACCCCGGACAGCCCGGTGGAGCCGATCTCGACGCCCGCGAGCTCGTCCTGCCAGCCGACGTGCCCGATGCGCTCGGCGCCGGGCTCCTGCGGGGGCTTCGTGTAGAGCGCGTCCACGTCCGAGAGCAGGACGAGGAGGTCGGCCTCCACCAGCAGCGCCACCAGCGCGGCGAGCCGGTCGTTGTCGCCGAACCGGATCTCATGGGTGGCCACGGTGTCGTTCTCGTTGACGATGGGCAGGATGCGCAGGTCGAGCAGCCGTTCCATCGCGCGCTTGGCGTTGCTGCGGTGGGTCGGGTTCTCCATGTCCCCCGCGGTGAGCAGCACCTGCCCGGCGACGATCTCGTACCGGTCCAGGCTGTCTTGGTACCGGTAGATGAGCACGTTCTGGCCGACGGCGGCCGCCGCCTGCTGGGTGGCCAGGTCGGTCGGGCGACCGTCCAGCGAGAGGTACGGGAGGCCGGTGGCGATCGCGCCGGAGGACACCAGGATGACCTGTGAGCCGCGGCCGTGGGCCTCGGCGAGGGCGTCGACGAGCGGGGCGATCTGCCCTGCGTTGTCGCCGCTGATCGACGACGAGCCGACCTTGACGACGATCCGTCGGGCGGTGGGGACCTGGGCGCGCTCGTCGATCGTCATTCCTTGCCCGTCCCGCCTTCCGCCTCACCCCGGGATCCGGAGTCCTGGCCGTCGTAGTCGTCGTAGTCGTCGTCCTGCCAGAGGCCGGCCTCCTTCTCGCGGAGGAGCTCGGCGCGGGCCTCGGCCTTGCCGTCCATCCGTTCGAAGTAGTCCTCGCGGCGCTGGTTGCGGGTGGGGCGTGCGCTCGCGTCGATGCGCACGTCCGTGCCGCGCGGCGAGGCGATCAGCTCGGCCGTGGAGGTCAGCGTGGGCTCCCAGTCGAAGACCACGCCGTTGTCGCGGCCGATCACCACGGTGGAGCCGGCGACGGCGCCCGCGGTGAACAGGCGGTCCTCGACGCCCAGCTTGGCGAGGCGGTCGGCCAGGTAGCCGACGGCCTCGTCGTTGGCGAAGTCGGTCTGGGCGACCCAGCGCTCGGGCTTCGCGCCGAGGATGCGGTAGACGGGGCCGTCCGAGCCGCCCTCGACCTTGACCGTGAAGCCGGAGTCGTTGACGGCCTTGGGCCGGATGACGATGCGGGGGCGGATCTCCGCCTCGGCGGCCTCGGCGGCGCGAGCCTCCTCGACCAGCTCGGCCAGCGCGAACGACAGCGCGCGCAGGCCCTCGTGGCTGACGCTGGAGATCTCGAACACGCGGTAACCGCGGGCCTCCAGGTCCGGACGGACGAACTCGGCCAGCTCGCGGCCCTCCGGAACGTCGATCTTGTTGAGCGCGATGAGCTGCGGGCGCTCCAGCAGCGGAACCTGGCCCTCGGGAACCGGGTAGGCGGCGAGCTCCCCGCGGATGACCTCCAGGTCGGTCAGCGGGTCGCGGCCGGGCTCCAGCGTGGCGCAGTCGAGCACGTGCAGGAGGGCGGAGCAGCGCTCCACGTGACGCAGGAACTCCAGGCCGAGGCCACGGCCCTCGCTCGCGCCCTCGATGAGGCCGGGGACGTCGGCGACCGTGTAGCGCACGTCGCCCGCCTGCACGACGCCGAGGTTGGGGTGCAGTGTGGTGAACGGGTAGTCCGCGATCTTCGGCTTGGCCGCCGAGAGCGCGGCGATCAGGCTCGACTTGCCCGCGGACGGGTAGCCGACGAGCGCGACGTCGGCGACGGTCTTCAGCTCCAGGAGGACGTCGCCCTCCCAGCCGGGCGTGCCGAGCAGTGCGAACCCGGGCGCCTTGCGCTTGGTGGTGGCCAGCGCGGCGTTGCCGAGACCGCCGAGACCGCCGGCGGCGACGACGAAGCGCATGCCGGGCTCGGTGAGGTCGACGAGCTCCTCGCCGTCGGGCGCCTTGACCACGGTGCCGACCGGGACAGGCAGCTCCAGCTCGACCCCGGTGTAGCCGCTGCGGTGGTCGCCCATCCCGAAGCCGCCGTTGTCGCTGGAGCGGTGCGGTGCGCGGTGGTAGCCGAGCAGGGTGGTGACCTGCGGGTCGGCCACGAGCACGATGTCGCCGCCGTTGCCGCCGTTGCCGCCGTCGGGGCCGGCGAGCGGCTTGAACTTCTCGCGGCGGACCGAGACGCACCCGTTTCCGCCGTTGCCCGCGCGCAGATGCAATGTCACGCGGTCCACGAACGTGGCCATGGGTGCTCCTCTAGATCGGTGAAACGACGGATGGGCGGGCCGAAGCCCGCCCATCCGTGAAGTGCTGTCGTGGGGGTGAGGCTCAGGCCTCGACGGCCACGATGTTGACGACCTTGCGGCCGCCCTTGGTGCCGAACTCGACCGCGCCGGCCTCCAGGGCGAACAGCGTGTCGTCGCCACCGCGGCCGACGTTGGCGCCCGGGTGGAAGTGCGTGCCGCGCTGGCGGACCAGGATCTCGCCGGCGTTGACGGTCTGGCCGCCGAAGCGCTTCACGCCGAGGCGCTGCGCGTTGGAGTCACGACCGTTGCGAGTGGAGCTCGCGCCCTTTTTGTGTGCCATGTCTTCTTCTCCTCGAGAGGTTCTCTGTCGGCTACTTGATGCCGGTGATCTTGACGCGCGTGAGCTCCTGACGGTGGCCCTGGCGCTTCTTGTAGCCGGTCTTGTTCTTGAACTTCTGGATGTGGATCTTGGGGCCGCGCAGGTCATTGAGGACCTCGGCGGTCACCGTCACCTTGGCGAGGGACTTCGCGTCGGAGGTGATCTTGTCACCGTCGACGAGCAGGACGGCGGCCAACTCGACGTTGCCGTCCTTGTCGGCCTTGATGCGGTCCATCGTCACGATGGTGCCGACCTCGACCTTCTCCTGCCGGCCACCGGCGCGCACAACTGCGTAAACCACTTTCACGTACCTTTTCGTCGGGGATCAGCTCCCCCGGCGAAGCCGTGGACCTGTCCTGCTCTTGTTTGTTCAGGGAGTTACTGGCGAGCTCTCGCCCGCCGATGGCGGCGGGTGGCTCTCAGAAAACCGTGGAGGTGTACCAAGCTACCGGCACACACCAACGGTCAACTTTACCCGACGCTGCACGACCCGTCAATTCAGCGAGGGAGCGTCGAGACCGACCGGAACCCTGGACGGGACCGGTTCCTACAATCATTGTATGACGGTCCTGATCGATCCCCCGGCATGGCCCGCCCACGGCATGTTGTGGTCGCACCTGGTCAGCGACTCCTCGCTGGACGAGCTGCACGCCTTCGCCGCCGCGGCGGACATCCCGGCGCGCGCGTTCGACCTCGACCACTACGACGTGCCTGACCGCCGCTACGACGAGCTCGTGGCGGCGGGAGCGGTGGCGGTCGGAGGCAAGGAACTGGTCGCCCGGCTCATCGCCAGCGGCCTGCGCGTGCGGGCGCGCGACCGCGTGCGCCGTCACTGACCAGGTCGGCGACGGCGCACGGGAGGCGGATCAGTCCTCGCGGGACTCCCCGGCGATCTGGCCGCCGGTGATGACGGCCGTGCTCGCGCGGCGGCTGCCGCGGCTGCGGCCCTGGCCCGGCGCCTTCGGCTGCGGGAGCGAGTCCAGCACGGAGTCGAGCAGCAGCTCGGTCTCCACCGCGGTCGCGACCGGTGCGTGCGCCGCCGGAACGGTCGGCTCGGGAAGATCGATCATCGGGAAGTCCAGGTGCGGGTGCTCGTCGGCGGCCGGAGCGGACTGCTGCGCAGCCACCGGCTCGGCGGGAGCCTCAGCAGCCGCGGCCGGGGTCTCGGCCGGACGCTGCTCGTCGCGCGGGCCCTTGCCCTTGCGGCGGCGCTTCTTGGGCGCTGCGTCGGCGGCCGGCACCTCGGGGGCAGGCGCGGCCTGAGCGGCCGGGGCGGCCTCCCCTTCCTGGTGCGGCTGGCCCTCGTGGTGCGGGTGGATGGTCGAGGCCGCGATCTGCGCGAGTGCGTTCTTGGCGTCGTCCGTGATCGCGTGCGTGCCGCTGGTGTGCGCCGCGCCGGCCTGCTGCTGGCCTCCGCCGTTGCCGTTGCCGTTCGCGTTGCCGCCACGGCCGCGACGGCGCTCGCTCTGCGGCTGCTGCTGCGGCTGGCGGTGCTTCACGACCGGGTCGTGGTGCACGATCACGCCGCGGCCGGCGCAGACCTCGCAGGCCTCGCTGAAGGTCTCCAGGAGGCCGAGGCCGAGCTTCTTGCGGGTCATCTGGACGAGACCGAGCGAGGTGACCTCCGCCACCTGGTGCTTGGTCCGGTCGCGGCTCAGGCACTCGATGAGGCGACGCAGCACCAGGTCGCGGTTCGACTCCAGAACCATGTCGATGAAGTCGACGACGATGATGCCGCCGATGTCGCGCAGCCGGAGCTGGCGGACGATCTCCTCCGCGGCCTCCAGGTTGTTCTTGGTGACCGTCTCCTCGAGGTTGCCGCCCGAGCCGACGAACTTGCCGGTGTTGACGTCGACCACGGTCATGGCCTCTGTGCGGTCGATGACCAGCGAGCCGCCCGAGGGCAGCCAGACCTTGCGCTCCAGCGCCTTCTCGATCTGCTCGGTGATGCGGAACTCGTCGAACGCGTCGCGGTCGCCGGTGTAGGCCTCCACGCGGTCGATCAGGTCGGGGGCGACCTGGCGCAGGTAGCTCTCGATCGTCTGGCGCGCGTCATCGCCGGCGATGACCAGCTTCTGGAAGTCCTCGTTGAAGACGTCGCGGATGATCTTGATCAGGAGGTCGGGCTCGCTGTGCAGTAGCGCGGGCGCCTGCTGCGTCTCGACCTGGCGGCTGATGTCCGCCCACTGCGCCGTGAGGCGGGTGACGTCGAGGGTGAGCTGCTCCTCGGTGGCGCCCTCGGCGGCCGTGCGCACGATGACGCCGGCGCTCTCCGGGAGCACCTCTTTGAGGATCTTCTTGAGCCGCGAGCGCTCGGTGTCGGGCAGCTTGCGGCTGATCCCGTTCATGGAGCCGTTCGGCACGTACACGAGGTAGCGGCCGGGCAGCGAGATCTGGCTGGTCAGGCGCGCGCCCTTGTGGCCGATCGGGTCCTTGGTGACCTGGACGAGCACGCGGTCGCCCGCCTTGAGGGCCAGCTCGATGCGGCGCGGCTGGTTGCCCGTCTCGACGGCGTCCCAGTCGACCTCGCCGGAGTAGAGCACGGCGTTGCGGCCGCGGCCGATGTCGACGAAGGCCGCCTCCATGCTCGGCAGCACGTTCTGCACGCGGCCGAGGTAAACGTTGCCGATGAGGGAGGCCTCCTGCGACCGGGCGACGTAGTGCTCGACCAGGACCTTGTCCTCGAGCACGCCGATCTGGATGCGGCCGCCCTTCGAGCGGACGACCATCTGCCGGTCGACGGACTCGCGGCGCGCCAGGAACTCCGCCTCGGTGATGACCGGGCGGCGGCGTCCGGCGTCGCGGCCGTCGCGGCGGCGCTGCTTCTTCGCCTCCAGGCGGGTCGAGCCCTTGACCTTCTGCGGCTCGGTGATCAGCTCCGGCTCGCGCGGCGTGCGGACCTTGACGACGGTGTTCGCCGGGTCGTTCGCCTCGGTGCGGCCGTTCTCGCCCGCACGGCGGCGCGAGCGGCGGCGCATGGTGCCGGTCGGCTCCTCGTCCGGGAGCGGGGGCAGCGGCAGGATGTCAGGGGCCTGGAAAAGCAGCGTTGTCGGCGGCAGGCCGGGGATGACGGCGCCTGCCGCCTCCAGCTCGTCGTCGTGGCGCTCCGGCAGGGCGGGAGGCTCGTGGCCGTCGGCGGCGAGCGTCGCGACGTCGACGGCGGAGGCGACGGCCTCCGCCGGCTCCTCGGTGACGGCGACCGTCACGTCGGTCGCGGACTCCTCTGCGCCGTCCACCTGCTCGGCGCCGTCGACCTGCTCCGCGACGACATCCTGCTCGGCGATCTCGCGCTCACCGGCGAACACGGGCGTCTCGGCGGTCCCGGCAGGACGGGTCACCCGTCTGCTGCCGAAGATGCCACGGCGCCTGCGTCCTCCCGTTCCCTGATCGTTGCTGTTCGTGCTGTCGATATTCTCGTTTTCCACCATCGCTGGTGCACTCCTCGACCGGTGGCGGCAACCCGCTCGCCGGGTACTCTCCGTCGGAGGCGCCGCTCGCGGCGCCTGCCGTGATCCTGGCTCGGACTGCCGGTGCTCGTGGCACCTGCGTCCGGCTCTCCGTTGTCTTGTGCCGGCCTGCATGGCCGGCTGTTCATTCGGGCGCACCTGGCGCCCTCAAGCCTTCTGTTCGCGTCGGCCGGCGTAGTGCCGGGACGACGTATCCAATGATTATCGCATGTCGAGGGCCCTGGACCGGCGCAACCCGCGTTCACAGAAGGGGCGCGCCGCGTCATGCCATAATCCGACTGTGCCTGCCTCGAAGACCGCGACCGCCGACAAGACGACCGATCACGCTCCCGCGGCGTACCGCCGCCCGACCGCACTGGCGATCTTCCTGATCGTCGCCGGGCTCATCGGCTTCTGGGCCGCGTTCATGCTGACGGAGGACAAGTTCCACCTGCTCGCGAACCCGAACGCCCAACTCTCCTGCAACTTCAACGTGCTCGTCGGCTGCGGCAAGAACCTGAACTCGTGGCAGGGCTCGCTCCTCGGCTTCCCGAACCCGCTCCTCGGCCTCGCCGGCTGGACCGCGACCATCGCGGTCGGCGTCGGCCTGTTCGCCGCCGGGCGCTTCGCCCGCTGGTACTGGATCGCGTTCAACGTCGGCGTCCTGCTCGCGCTTGTGCTGGTGATCTTCCTCATCACCCAGTCGCTGACCGTGCTCAACGTGCTCTGCCCCTGGTGCATGGTCACCTGGACGGTCACCATCCCCACCTTCTGGGCGGTGACGCTGTACAACCTCAAGGAGGGGCACATCCCGGTGCCCGAGCGTGCGCGCCGGTTCTTCGGCACGCTCTACAGCTGGGTGCCGCTGATCACGATCGTCAGCTACGCGATCGTCGCGGTGCTGGCCCAGATCCAGCTCGACTGGATCCACCGCGCGTTCGTCTGATCCGCCCGATCACGCAGAACGGCTCCCGGCCATGAGGCCGGGAGCCGTTCTCGTTCGGTGGGCGCTCAGTCGAACCAGAGCGCGAGCTCGCGCTGCGCCGACTCGGGCGAGTCGGAGCCGTGCACCAGGTTCTGCTGCACCTTGAGGCCCCAGTCGCGGGCCAGGTCGCCCCGGATCGTGCCGGGCAGCGCGGTGGTCGGGTCCGTGGCGCCGGCGAGCGAGCGGAAGCCCTCGATCACGCGGTTGCCCGCGACGCGCAGGGCGACGACGGGGCCGGACTCCATGAACTCCACGAGCGGCTCGTAGAAGGGCTTGCCCTCGTGCTCGGCGTAGTGCTTGGCGAGCAGCTCGCGGTCGGCCTGCAGCATGCGGAGGTCGACGAGCGAGTAGCCCTTGGCCTCGATGCGGCGCAGGATCTCGCCCGTGAGGTTGCGGGCGACTCCGTCGGGCTTGACGAGGACGAGGGTCTCTTCGACGGCGGTGGTCATCTGGTCTCCGTTCGGTTGTTCCGGTCGATGTTGTTCCGGTCGATGCGGGAGGCGACGATCATGCAGTAGGTCCACATGGCCGTGAAGATCGCCCCCACGATGAAGAAGGCGGGCTGGAGGAAGCCGGCGGCGACGACCAGGAGCTGGACGATCCAGCCGAGGACGACGCCGACGCGATTCCGCATCAGCCCGATGGCCGCGATCATCAGCACGACGACGAGCGCTCCCCCGCCGAGCGCGGCCCACGCCGGCAGGGCGTTCAGCCCGAAGAGCACGAGCGCGCCGAGGAAGACAACGATCAGCTCGAAGCCGAGCACGATCGAGCCGAGGCTCTCGCGCAGGGAGCGCTGCCGGCGGGGGCGCGGCTGCTTGGCGTCGCTCACGCGGTCGCGTCCTTCCAGCCCTGCTCGTCGGCGTACGCCATCGCGGCGCCGACCAGCACGATGGAGCCGGTGACCACGACGGCGCGGCGCGGCTCCTCGCCCGCCCACTCGCGGGCGGCCTCCAGGGCGTCCAGGCCGTCGCTGTAGACGATCGTCGCCTCGTCGCCTGCCTCCTCGCGCACGATGTCGCCGAGGTCGTCGGCGGGCAGGGCGCGGTCGGACGCGGGCTCCGTCACGAAGAACTGCGACGCGACCGGGGTGAGGGCGCGGATGACGCCGCGGGCGTCCTTGTCGCCCAGGCTGCCGACCACGAACGCGAGCTCGTCGAAGTCGAAGTACCGGCGCATGGCGTCCGCGAGGGTCGCGGCGCCCGCCGGGTTGTGGGCGGCGTCGACCAGGATGGTCGGATCGACCCCGATGAGCTGCAGGCGGCCGGGCGAGGTCGCGGTGGCGAAGCCCTCCTCCACCAGGTCCGACTTGAGCGGCTGGGTGCCGCGGCCGAGGAACGTCTCGACCGCCGCGATCGCCACCGCGGCGTTCTGCGCCTGGTGGTCGCCGTACAGCGGGAGGAAGACGTCCTCGTAGGTGGCCGCGCGGCCGCGCACGGTGACGAGCTGGCCGCCCACGGCGACCTGCGTGCTCACCACGTCGAACGCCTGCGGCTGGGCCGCGAGGGTCGACTCGGTCAGCCGCGCGGCCTCCTCGAGCTCGGTCATGGCCTCCGGGGCCTGCGCCGAGGTCACGACGTCGGCGGACGGCTTGATGATGCCCGACTTCGTGCGCGCGATCTCGCGGACGGTGCCGCCGAGCTGCTTGGTGTGGTCGAGCGAGATGGGCGTGAAGACGGCCACTTGGCCGTCGCCGACGTTGGTGGAGTCCCACTCGCCGCCCATGCCGACCTCGATCACGGCGACGTCCACGGGAGCATCGGCGAAGGCGGCGAACGCCAGCGCGGTCAGCGCCTCGAAGAAGGTCAGCGGCGCTTTGCCCTGCTCCTGCAGCTCGGCGTCGACGATCTCCAGATACGGACGCACGTCCTCCCAGTTGCTCACCAGGGCCTCGTCGGAGATCGGCACGCCGTCGATCATGATGCGCTCGTTGAAGCGCACCAGGTGCGGGCTGGTCAGCAGACCCGTGCGCAGGCCGTAGGCACGGAGGATGCTCTCGGCGATGCGGCTGGTCGAGGTCTTCCCGTTCGTCCCGGTGATGTGGATGATCGGGTACGCCCGCTGCGGGTCGCCCAGCAGCTCCACGGCGCGACGGGTCGCGTCGAGGCGGCGCTCGGGGGCGCCCTCGCCGACGCGGGCGAGGAGGGCCTGGTAGACGGCCTCGGCCTCCTCGCGCAGCTCGTCGTCGTCGGTCATCGGGTCACCTCCACCTTCGTCACGCCGACAGTGAACCGGCCCGCGTTCGCGTACAGTCCTGCGGCGAAGTCCTTGCTGAAGTCGTCGCGGCCGTCGGCGGAGCGGTCGCCCGCCGAGACGAACTCGAACTCCAGCGCCAGGGTCTCGGCCGCGATGTCGACGGCCTCGCCCGCGAGCGCGATGGCCGCCACGTCGTCGTCGTGCTCGAACGCGACGCTCAGCTCGATCCGGTCGCTCACGTCGAGCCCGGCGGCCTTGCGGGTGTCCTGCACGGCGCGGATGACGTCGCGGGCCAGGCCCTCGGCCTCCAGCGCCGGCGTCGTGGCCGTGTCGAGGAGGACGAAGCCGCCGCCGGGCAGCAGCGCGAGCGCCGAGGTGGCCTCGTCGTCGGCCTGAGCGGTCTCCAGGACCAGTTGGTACTCGCCCTCGACCAGCTCCACGCCGCCCACCGTAACGACTCCGTCGTGCTCCGACCAGTCGCCGGAGCGGGCGGCCTGGATGACCTGCTGCACCTGCTTGCCGAGGCGCGGGCCCGCTGCGCGGGCGTTCACGGTCAGCTTGCTGGTGATGCCGTAGGCGTCCGCGCTGTCGTCGGCGAGCTCGACCAGCTCGACCGCCTTGACGTTGAGCTCGTCGCGCAGGATGCCCTCGAACGGCCGCAGGGCGTCCGCGCCGGCCGCGACCACGGTCAGCGCCGCGAGCGGCAGGCGCACGCGGCGGCCGGACTGCTTGCGCAGCGAGAGCGCGGTCGAGCTGATCGCGCGGATGCGGTCCATCGCGTCGACGAGCGCGTCGTCGGCCGGGAACTCCGCCGCCTCAGGCCAGTCGGCGAGGTGCACGCTGCGGCCTCCGGTGAGGTCCTTCCAGATGCGCTCGCTGACCAGCGGGAGCAGCGGGGCGGCGACCCGGGTCAGGGTCTCCAGCACCGTGTAGAGGGTGTCGAACGCCTCGGCGCCCGAGCCGTCCTCGGCCACGCCGGTCCAGAACCGGTCGCGCGAGCGGCGCACGTACCAGTTGGTGAGCACGTCCGAGAAGTCGCGCAGCTTGGCCGCGGCGAGCGTCGAGTCGAGCCCCTCCAGGTCGGCGGTCACGGCCTCCACCAGATCGCGCGCCTTGGCGAGCAGGTAGCGGTCGAGCACGTCGGTGGACGCCGTCGAGCGCGTCGCCTCGTAGCCGGTGGCGTTCGCGTACAGGGAGAAGAAGTACCACGTGCTCCAGAGCGGCAGCAGCACCTGGCGGACGCCCTCGCGGATGCCCTCCTCCGTGACGATGAGGTTGCCGCCGCGCAGCACGGGGCTCGACATCAGGAACCAGCGCATCGCGTCGGAGCCGTCGCGGTCGAAGACCTCGTTGACGTCCGGGTAGTTGCGCAGCGACTTGGACATCTTCTGGCCGTCGCTGCCGAGCACGATGCCGTGCGAGATCACGTTCGTGAAGGCGGGGCGGTCGAACAGGGCGGTACCCAGGGTGTGCAGGAGGTAGAACCAGCCGCGGGTCTGCCCGATGTACTCCACGATGAAGTCGGCCGGGTTGTGGCTGTCGAACCAGTCGTGGTTCTCGAACGGGTAGTGCACCTGCGCGAACGGCATCGAGCCGGAGTCGAACCAGACGTCGAGCACGTCCGGGATGCGGCGCATGGTCGAGCGGCCGGACGGGTCGTCGGGGTTCGGCCGGGTCAGCTCGTCGATGAACGGGCGGTGCAGGTCGGGCTCGCCCGCGGCGTTGACCGGCAGCCTGCCGAAGTCGCGCTCCAGCTCCTCCAGCGAGCCGTAGACGTCGACGCGCGGGAACTCCGGGTCGTCGCTCTTCCAGACCGGGATCGGCGAGCCGAAGTAGCGGTTGCGCGAGACGGACCAGTCCCGGGCGCCGGCGAGCCACTTGCCGAACTGGCCGTCCTTGACGTTCTCCGGCACCCAGTTGATGCCCTGGTTGAGCTCCACCATGCGGTCGCGGAACTCCGTCACGCGCACGAACCAGCTCGACACCGCCTTGTAGATCAGCGGGTTGCGGCAGCGCCAGCAGTGCGGGTACGAGTGCTCGTAGCTCGCCTGGCGCAGCAGCCGGCCGTCCTCGCGCAGCAGCGTCGTCAGCGGCTTGTTCGCCTCGAAGACCTGGAGGCCGGCGACGTCCTGCACCTCGGCGAGGAACCGAGCGCCGTCGTCCACCGAGATGATGACGGGGATGCCGGCCGCCTCGCAGACGCGCTGGTCGTCCTCGCCGTAGGCGGGGGCCTGGTGGACGATGCCGGTGCCGTCCTCGGTGGTCACGTAGTCGTCGACGAGGATCTGCCACGCGTTCTGCGTGCCGAACTTCTCGGTGTCGGCGTAGTAGTCCCAGAGCCGGTCGTAGGTGACGCCCTCCAGCTCGCGTCCTGCGACCGTGCGGCTGACCGCCTCGCGCGCGGCCTCCGGGGAGCCGTAGCCGAGGTCTTTCGCGTAGTTGCCGACGAGATCGACCGCCAGCAGGTACTCGCCGCTCAGCGAGTCCTCCTCGCGCAGCCCGGCGCTGTGCCGGCCGCTCGCCCGTCCGTGCACGTCCGCCGCGCCGTTGGGGCCGGCGGGGACGACGGCGTACTCGATGTCCGGCCCGACGACGAGCGCCAGGTTGGTCGGCAGGGTCCACGGCGTCGTCGTCCAGGCCAGCGCCCGGACGCCGGTGAGGCCGAGGGCCTCCGCCTTCGCGCCGGTGAGCGGGAAGGTGACGGTGACCGTCTGGTCCTGACGCATCTTGTAGACGTCGTCGTCCATGCGCAGCTCGTGGTTCGACAGCGGGGTCTGGTCGCGCCAGCAGTACGGCAGCACGCGGTGGCCCTCGTAGGCGAGCCCCTTCTCGTGGAGCTGCTTGAACGCCCAGATCACCGACTCCATGTAGGAGGTGTCGAGCGTCTTGTAGTCGTTGTCGAAGTCGACCCAGCGCGCCTGGCGGGTGACGTACTCCTGCCACTCGCGCGTGTAGCGCAGCACGGAGTCCTTCGCGGCCTGGTTGAAGGCGGCGAGGCCCATCTCCTCGATCTGGCTCTTGTCGGTGATGCCGAGCTGCCGCTCCGCCTCCAGCTCGGCCGGGAGTCCGTGGGTGTCCCAGCCGAACCGGCGCTCGACCTTCTTGCCGCGCATCGTCTGGAAGCGCGGGAAGACGTCCTTGGCGTAGCCGGTCAGCAGGTGGCCGTAGTGCGGGAGGCCGTTGGCGAACGGCGGGCCGTCGTAGAAGACCCACTCGGGCTCGCCCTCGCGGTTCTCGACCGAGGCGCGGAAGGTGCCGTCCTCCGCCCAGAAGGCGAGGACGTCGGTCTCGATCTCCGGGAAGGCCGGGGAGGGCGTGACGTCCTGGGGACGGCGCTGTTCGGCGTCGGGTCCCGTGGGCTCGGGCGCACCGTCCGGTGCGGACTTGGGGTACGGCATCTCTCTCCTGGCAGTCGTCATCTGCACGAGGACGCCGGGCGCTCGCACGCCCGTCGCGGTACCACCCCGCTTGCCCCCTCCGCCTGCGGCGCCGGATGAAGCCTCTCGTTCTGCGGCTGTGACGGGCCTGCCCCGTTCGGTTCTAGTGAGCGGGCGAGGGCCCGCCGTTCTTCCGAAGACTCGCCGGTGATAGCCGGGTCGACGTCGTTCGCACCATTCTATCGGTTCGCGAGCGCCGCCGCGAAGCCGGCGCACACCGGCTCGACGGCGTCCCGGACGATGGGTGTCAGCGGGCCGCGGCCGACGCCGGCGCGGGCCCAGACGCCCGCCGCCGCGACCGCCGCTCCGACGACCGCCGTGGCCGCCGCCCGCGGCAGCAGGCCGTCCGCGTCGTCGCCCGACCTCCGGGCGATCGCGACCGCCACCTGACGCACGACGGACAGGAAGCGCGGCAGGGCGGAGGCCTGCAGCTCGGCGTCGGTGCCCATCAGCTCCACTTGCGTCACCGCGAGCGGCAACCGCTCCGGCCCGAAGCCGTCGGCCAGGCGGAGGACCGCGGCGAGCACGGCCGCCATCGGCTCCACGTCGTCGTCGGCGTGGGCGAGCATGGCGGGGAACGCCGCCAGGGACTCGTCGACCTCCAGCCAGAGCAGGTCGCTCTTAGCGGAGAAGTAGTTGAAGAACGTCGCCCGGCTCACCCCGGCACGGCGCGCGATGTCGTCGACGGTCGTCCCGGCGTAGGTCTGCTCGAGGAACAGCTCGCCCGCCGCCTCGGCCAGCATGCCGCGCGAGGAGGCGCGGGGCCGGCCGGATCCGGGGGCGCCCTGGCCGTCGGAATGCCGCGGTGTCACGATGCGTTGTCTCCTCACGCCTAATATTGGACCCGGTTCAAATACCCCCGTCAGAAGGACACCAGTGACCTCCACCCCCACGCTCGCGGTCAACGAGACCGATCGCCCTGGCATCACGCCGGGCACCGCTCGCCGCGTCGCCATCGCATCGTTCGTCGGGACCTCCCTCGAATCGTACGACTTCTACCTCTACGCGTACTTCGCCGCCTTCTTCGTCGGCCCGCTGTTCTTCACCCCGCTGGGCGCGTTCGGCGGCGTGCTCGCCGGCTTCCTGGCCATCGCCGCGGGCTTCGTGATCCGCCCGGTCGGCGCTGTGGTCTTCGGCCACCTGGGCGACCGCATCGGCCGCCGGCCGGTGCTGCTGATGACGATCCTCCTGATGGGGATCTCCACCGGCCTCGTCGGCCTCCTGCCGACCTATGCGGCCGCAGGCTGGTTCGGCGGCGTCGCCCTCATCGTCCTGCGCCTCGTGCAGGGCCTGTCGCTCGGCGGCGAGTGGGGCGGCTCCATCCTGCTGGCCACCGAGTACGCCAACCCGAAGCGCCGCGGCTTCTACGCCGCACTCCCCCAGCTCGGCTCCCCCGTCGGCTCGATCCTCAGCGCCGTCGTCTTCATCGTGCTGACGCTGACGATGTCGCCGGCCGACATCGCCTCGTGGGGCTGGCGCATCCCGTTCCTCACGGCCTTCCCGCTGCTGCTGGTCTCGCTCTACCTGCGCTGGTCGATCGACGAGACCCCGGTGTTCCGCAAGCTCGTCGAGACCGGCCGTCGCGACCGCTTCCCGGTCCTCGACGTCTTCACCAAGGCGCCTGTCGCGTTCGTGATCGCGATCGGCGCCGCCGTCCTCGGCATCGGCTCGTACTCGCTGATGAACACCTACATGGTCGACTACGGCACCGCCGTGCTCGGGTTCAAGTTCCAGGATCTGCTTGTGGCGACCACGATCGGCGGGCTGCTCCAGCTCGTCACGATCCCGCTGTTCGGGCTGTGGGCCGCGAAGATCGGCTCGGCCCGCGTCGTCGCCATCGGCGCGATCGGCACGCTCGTCGTCGCGTTCCCGATGTACTTCCTGCTGCAGAGCGCGTCATTCGGCGTGCTCGTGGCCAGCATGATCATCGGCGGAATCCTGCCCACCCTGTCGTGGGCCGGCCTCGGCGGACTGATGTCCGACCTGTTCCCGAGCCCGATCCGCTACAGCGCGCTCTCGGTCGCGTACAGCGTCGCCGCGCTGGTCACCTCCTTCGTGCCCACGCTGACGCTCGTCTTCGGGCAGGCCGTCCACAACGCCTGGTGGCACCCGGGCGTCGTGCTCGCGGTCATGTCGGTCATCACGCTGGTCGCCGCGTGGGCGGCGCCCCGCCGCCGGCCGGTCATCGACGAGGGCACCGCCGACGCCCAGTCCGTCGAAGCCGTGGAGGCCGCAGCCGCCTGACCCGCGAAGGGCACGTTGTTGTCGCTTTTCGAGCCCGAAAGTGACAACGACGTGCCCTTCGGCGTGCTCCGGTACGCTTTAACGCGACCCACACACTTAGGCACCCCGTTGACACGGTGCCGCACATATCGAATCGGAGAGCCATGACCGCCGCGAACCCCGTGCCCGACAAGCCAGCACTCGAAGGCCTGGAGGCCGTCTGGGGCGGTCGCTGGCAGCAGGACGGCACCTTCGAATTCGATCGGGACGGCGCCCTCGCCGCCGGCCGCGCCGCGATCTACTCGATCGACACTCCGCCGCCCACGGCCTCCGGCTCCCTCCACATCGGGCACGTGTTCAGCTACACGCACACCGACATCGTCGCCCGCTTCCAGCGGATGCGCGGCAAGCGCGTCTTCTACCCGATGGGCTGGGACGACAACGGCCTGCCCACCGAGCGGCGCGTGCAGAACTACTACGGCGTGCGCTGCGACCCGTCGCTCCCCTACGAGGCCGAGTTCGTGCCCCCGTACGAGGGCGGCGACAACAAGAGCGCCAAGGCGGCCGACCAGAAGCCGATCTCCCGCCGCAACTTCATCGAGCTGTGCGAGCGACTGACCGTGGAGGACGAGAAGCAGTTCGAGGCGCTCTGGCGCACCCTCGGCCTGTCCGTCGACTGGTCGCAGACCTACCGGACCATCGGCCGGGAGGCGCTGCACACCTCGCAGCTCGCATTCGTCCGCAACGTCGCCCGCGGCGAGGCCTACCAGGCGCTCGCCCCCACGCTCTGGGACATCACCTTCCGCACCGCCGTCGCCCAGGCCGAGCTGGAGGACCGCGAGCAGCCGAGCGCCTACCACCGCGTCGGCTTCCACGGCGCCGACGGCCCGATCTACATCGAGACCACCCGTCCCGAGCTGCTGCCCGCGTGCGTGGCGCTCGTGGCGCACCCGGACGACGAGCGCTACCAGCCGCTGTTCGGCACGACCGTGCGGACCCCCGTGTTCGGCGTCGATGTGCCCGTGGTCGCGCACCACCTCGCCCAGCCCGACAAGGGCACCGGCATCGCCATGATCTGCACCTTCGGCGACATCACCGACGTGACCTGGTGGCGGGAGCTCGACCTCCCGAACCGGGCGATCATCGGCTTCGACGGCCGCATCCAGACCGAGCCGCCCGCGGCGATCGAGAGCCACGAGGGCCGCGAGGCCTACGCCCAGCTCGCCGGCAAGACCGTGTTCTCGGCCAAGCAGGCCGTCGTGGAGCTGCTGCGCGTCTCCGGCGACATGGTCGGCGAGCCGAAGCCCATCCAGCACCCGGTCAAGTTCTTCGAGAAGGGCGACAAGCCGCTCGAGATCGTCTCGACCCGCCAGTGGTACGTCAAGAACGGCGCCCGCGACGAGAAGCTGCGCGAACGCCTCATCGAGCTCGGCCGCAGCCTCGACTGGCACCCCGACTTCATGCGCATCCGCTACGAGAACTGGGTCAACGGCCTCACCGGCGACTGGCTCATCTCGCGCCAGCGCTTCTTCGGCGTGCCGATCCCGGTCTGGTACCCGCTCGACGGCGTGGGCAACCCGCTGTTCGACCAGCCGATCCTGCCGGCGGAGGACAGCCTCCCTGTCGACCCGTCCTCCGACGCAGCGCCCGGGTTCCAGGAGTCGCAGCGCGGGCAGGCAGGCGGCTTCGTCGGCGAGCACGACGTGATGGACACCTGGATGACCTCCTCGCTCACCCCGCAGCTCGCGGGCGGCTGGGTGGACGACCCCGAGCTGTTCCAGACGGTCTACCCGTTCGACCTGCGCCCGCAGGGCCAGGACATCATCCGCACCTGGCTGTTCTCGACGGTGCTGCGCTCGCAGCTCGAGCACGGCGTCGCGCCGTGGTCCAACGCCGCGATCTCCGGGTTCATCGTGGACCCCGACCGCAAGAAGATGTCCAAGTCCAAGGGCAACGTCGTCACGCCGGCCGACATCCTGGAGAAGCACGGCTCCGACGCCGTGCGCTACTGGGCTGCCTCGTCGCGGCTCGGCACCGACGCGTCCTTCGACCCGCAGAACCCCACCCAGATCAAGATCGGCCGCCGCCTGGCGATCAAGCTGCTCAACGCGGCGAAGTTCATCCACGGCTTCGACGCCCCGGAGTCGCTCGACCTCGCCCAGGTGACAGCGCCGCTCGACCGCAGCATGCTGCAGCAGCTCGCCGACGTGGTCACCGACGCCACCACCGCGCTCGAGAACTACGACCACGCCCGCGCGCTGGAGACGGCCGAGACGTTCTTCTGGACGTTCTGCGACGACTACCTGGAGCTGGTCAAGGAGCGTGCCTACGGCGAGCACAACGCCGCCCAGGTCTCCGCGGTGGTCGCCCTCCGCACGGCCCTGTCGGCGTTCCTGCGCCTGTTCGCGCCTGTGCTGCCGTTCGCGTCCGAGGAGGCGTGGAGCTGGTCGGAGACCGGATCCGTGCACCTCGCGCCCTGGCCGCAGGCCGGAGAGGTCGCCGGCACCGGAGACAACGGGAACTGGGCCGACACCCGTGCGGTCCTCACCGTCGTCGGCCGCGCCCTGACCGGCATCCGCGGAGCCAAGACGGCCGCCAAGGCCTCCCAGCGCACCCCCGTCGACTCGGCCGTCATCGGCGCGCCGACCGACGAGCTGGCGGCCATCGAGTCGGCCTCCGCCGACCTGGCTTCGGTGGGCAGAATCGCAGAACTGCGTTTCGTAGCCGCCGACACGCTCGAAGTGACCGATATCCTCCTTGCGCAGACGCTGAGCGAGGAGGAACGATGACGGCTGACGTTCGGCGCGTGGAGGACAACGAGTTCTTCACCTGGCTCGACCTCTACGCCGGGTACGGCGAGTTCTACGAGACCCCCGTGACGGACGAGAAGGCCCTCCTCGTGTGGAGCTGGATCACCGACACGGAGAACAGCCTCGAGGCCTACTTCGCGGTCGACGCGGAGGGCGCCCCGATCGGCCTGGCCCACGTGCGCGAGTTCGCCCGCCCACTCGACGGCAGTACCGGTCTCTACCTGGACGACTTGTTCGTCCTCCCGGACGCGCGAGGCGAGGGCGCGGGCACCGCACTCCTCGAAAAGCTCCGCAGCCTGGCCCAGGAGCGCGGGCTGTCCGTGGTCCGCTGGATCACCGCGAAGGACAACCAGACGGCCCGCCGCCTCTACGATCGGATGGCGGAGAAGACGAAGTGGGTCACCTACGATCTCGTTCCCTGAACGGGTCCGCGATAGGGTCGATACGACTCCCGGACTCTCGAGCCGGGGAGCAAGGCGAACGGAGGGGCTGATGTCGACGGTAGTTCGGCCGGTCAAGGATGGCGACTTCTTCGCCTGGTTGGACCTGTACGCGAAGTACGCGGAGTTCTACGACACCGAGCTGACCGACCAGAGGGCTCTCGTCCTGTGGTCCTGGCTCAGCGACCCCGACCACGAGGAGCAGGGCTTGGTGGCCGTGGACGGCGACCGCATCGTCGGCCTCGCCAACGTGCGCGAGTTCGCCCGGCCGCTGGAAGGCGACCGCGGGCTCTTCCTCGACGACCTCTACGTGCTGGAGGACGAGCGCAGCAAGGGCGTCGGCCACCAGCTCATCGCGGCCGTACGCGCCCTCGCGGAGGAGCGCCGCCTCGGCGTCGTTCAGTGGATCACCGCGACGGACAACGCCGACGCCCAGCGCGTCTACGACTCCGTCGCGAGCAAGACCGCGTGGGTCACCTACGAGATCGACCTCGCCGCCGCCCAGAACGCCGAGACCGCCTGATGCAGCTCGGAACCCGCTGGGCCGTGGGCGAGACCCCGCCCGCGAACCTCCCCGAAGTCGTGACCTACGCCGTCTCCACCGTCGAGGAGGAGCTGGCCGCCACCGACATCGAGACCGCGGGCTGGCGCTGGACGCTGACCTGGCTGGAGGGCAACCCGGTCGTCGAGCTCGACGACGGCACGATCATCCGCTACAACGCGCACGAGGACTCGGCCACGATCACGCAGGTGGTCGAGACCGAGCCCTCGGACTACGACGAGGCGTAGCGGGTCAGCGACAGCGGGTCAGCGCGGGAGCTGCGGCAGCGTGCGCGCGGCCCGGTCGCGGGTCTGCTCGACGGTCGCGACGAGCTCGGCGTGACGATGGTGACGGGCCGGCTGGCGCATCCCCCACGCGGTGAGGGCCCGACCGAGCCGGAGTGCTGCGCGGTGGCTGAACGGCCGGTGCACGGGCAGGGCGATGGCGGTCATGATGCGGTTCCTTCCGGGATGGTTTGAACTTCTGGTGTTGAGGTCTCTGCTGTCGAGGTCTCTGCTGTCGAGGTCTCTGCTGTTGAGGTCACAGCCGACTGGCCGTAGCGGCCGGCGCTGAGCAGGAGGCGCGTGGCGATCAGGGCGAGCACCACCACGACCACGCCGCCGATGAGGAACGGCAGACGGAGGTCGATCCGGGCGACGAAGCCGCCGAGCACCGTGGCGATCGGCGTCAGTCCCCAGCCGATGGTGCGGACGATCCCCATCGCCCGACCGAGGATGGCGCCGGGCACGATCGCCTGCCGCAGCGCGCCCCACGGGACGTTCCACACCGCGACGCCGAAGGCGCCGAGCGCGTAGGCGAGGATGCCGGCCACCATGTTGCCGGTGAGCCCGACGCCGAGGAGGCCGAGGCCGCCGAGCAGCATTGCGACGTACATCACGCGGCCACGGCCGAACCGGGTCACGAACCCGCTGGCGCTCAGCGCGCCGACGAGCGCACCGGCGCCGACCACCGCGGTGACGACGCCGACCATCGAGGGCGGCAGCGAGTAGGTCTGCAGGAGCAGCAGCACGACGCTGCCCTGCGCGAACGCCAGCGCGGAGGCGGTGATCGAGGTGAGCACGATCATCTTGCGCAGGAAGCGGTCGTCCCAGAGGAAGCGGACGACGGCGCCCATCCGCGGGCGAGGGGCGGCCTCCCCGCCCTCCCCGCCGAGCATGTGCGCACGCGCCGCCGCCACCGGGATGGTGAGGACGAGCAGCACGGAGACGAGGAAGCCGGCGCCGGTCAGCCAGAGCGGCAGCGCGATGGCGGCGGCGAACAGGAAGCCGGCGATCGGCGTGGCGATGAAGTTCTGCACCACGATCTCGGCGGACTGCATCCGCCCGTTCGCGCGGTCGAGCTGATCGCGGGTCACCAGGCTCGGCGTGACCGTGGTGGTCGCGTTGTCGAACACCGTCTCGCCGAGCCCGAAGGCCAGCACGCAGGCGTACAGGCTCCAGATGGTCAGCGCGTCCGTCGCGATGAGCAGCGCCACGACGGCGGCCACGGCGAAGCGAATGCCGTTGGCGACGGCCATCGCCGCCCGGCGGTCCACGCGGTCGAGCAGCATCCCGGCCGGGATGCCGAACAGCAGCCAGGGCAGGAAGGTCACGGCGGTCAGCCCGGCGATGAGCGCGGGGTCGTGGGTCAGCGTGGTGGCGATCAGCGGGACCGCGGTGCGGCCGATGCCGTCGGCGAGGTTGCTCGCGATGGCGGCGCTCCAGAGGCGGCCGAAGCCGTGCCCGAGGCGCGACTTCGCCGTCGTCGGGGAGGTCATGGCCGGACCTCCGTTGTGCTCTCCGCCCGGTGCTCCTGCTCGACCAGCGGGAACGCGTTGAACTGCGCCTGGATGCGCTTGCGCTCGCCGGTCGGCTCGGTCTTCCACTTCTCCTTGAGGCGGTTGAGCAGCTTGTAGTACTCGGTGCCGAACTCGGCGAGCTGCTCGCGGGTGACCTCCAGGTGCGACGTCGACAGGGCGGCGGCCTCCACCCACTCCGTCCCGAACGTGTCGATTCCGCGGCGGAGGTACGCGTTGAGCCGGCGCTCGTTGTTCTGCGCCCAGCTCAGCGAGATCTGCTCGGTGACCTCGCGGCCGGCCGGCGTCTCCAGCGTCTCCGGGCCGCCGATGGTGACGCCGCCCGGCGCCATCCGCCACCAGCGCTCACGGCCGCTGCCGCGCTCGGTGTCCTCGACGAGGATGCCGTGCTTGGCGAGCTGCCGGAGGTGGTAGCTGGTGGCCCCGCTCGACTCCCCCAGCCGTTCCGCCAGCATGGAGGCCGTGGCCGGGCCGAAGTCGGACAGCTCGTTCATGATCTCGACGCGCAGCGGGTGCGCGAGCGCCCGCAGTGCGGGCATGCCGAGGGACTCGAAGTGCGGCTCGTACTCGTCGGCCGCGTTCGGGTTCTCGGCGGTGGGGTCATCGGTGGACATGAGTCCAGAGTAGCCATGCAAAGAGTTCTTTGCAAGCACTTCTTTGCAATTGCTTGTTTGCAATCGACTCTTTGCAAGAGAGTCTTCGCAAGCGCCCCGCTCAGCCGCGCGCGATGATCTCCCCGTGCGGCATCCCGTACCAGCCCGACGCGTCGGCGGCCCACTCCAGCCAGGCCCGGGAGACCGTGTCGAGCGTGTCCGCCCCCACGCCCGCCTCCCGCGCCTGCGCGCCCCAGTCGGACTCCGTCACCCGCTCGCTCCAGAGCCCGCCCCACCAGCGCCGCTCCTCGTCGGACGCGAAGCACCACACCGACGCGGAGCTCGTCACATCCGCGAAGCCCGCGTCGAGCGCCCAGGTGCGCAGGAACCGGCCGGCGAAGGGCTCGCCGCCGTTGCCGCGCTGCACGGCCTGGGTGATCCGCATCCACTCGGCCAGGCCGGGGAGCAGCGGCGCCCACATGGTGCCGCCCCAGTCCACGTCGCGCGCGACGACGAAGCCGCCGGGGCGCACGACCCGGCGGAACTCCCGCAGCGCCGCCATCGGGTCCGACAGATGCTGGAGAACCTGATGCGCGTGGACCACGTCGAAGGAGTCGTCGGGGAAGTCGAGCGCGTACGCGTCGCCCACCGCGAACGACACTCCCGCCGCACCGCGCCGGGACGCGGCCTCGGTCGCGTGCTCGACGATGTCGGCACTCCGGTCGACGCCGATCACCGTGCCGGGCGCCACCCGCGCGGCGATGTCGAACGTGAGGGTGCCCGGGCCGCTTCCGACGTCGAGCACGGTCATCCCCGGCCGGAGGAGGCCGGCGAAATAGGCGCCGGAGTTGGCCAGATTCCGCCACTCGTGGGATCGGAGGACGCTCTCGTGATGACCGTGCATGTAGCGATCGACAATCTTCATGCTGCAATCCTAGGTTCGGCCCCGACCGCCGCCGCGGCGCGCTGGATGAATATTTCGGTGCCCCTAGGCTGAGGGCATGGCCGACTCCTCGAACCCTTTCCTCTCGCCCAGCCCGCTCCCCTACCAGCTCCCGCCGTTCGCCGACATCCGCGACGAGCACTACCGTCCCGCCTTCGAGCAGGGCTTCGCGGAGCAGCTGGCCGAGGTCGAGGCGATCGAGTCCTCCCCGGACGAGCCGACCTTCGAGAACACGATGCTCGCGCTGGAGCGCTCCGGGCAGGTGCTGCAGCGCGTCGCCGAGGTGTTCTTCAACAAGAGCTCGTCCGACAGCACCGACTTCACCAACGCGCTGGAGGAGGAGATCGCTCCCCTGCTCTCCGCGCACCAGGACGCCATCCGGCTGAACCCCGCGCTCTACGCGCGCCTCCAGTCGCTGCACGAGCGGCGCCACGACCTCGGGCTCGACCCGGAGGGCGTGTACCTGATCGAGCGCTACTTCACCGAGTTCACCCTCGCCGGCGCCGGGCTCGACGACGAGCAGAAGGAGCGCCTGCGGGACTACAACCAGCGCCTCTCCACGCTCACGACGCGTTTCGAGAAGAACCTGCTCGCCGACACCAACGACCTCGCCGTCGTGTTCGACTCGGCCGAGGAGCTGGACGGCCTGGGCGAGGGTGAGCTCTCGGCCGCGGCCGAGGCAGCACGCGAGCGCGGGCTGGACGGCAAGTACGTCGTGAGCCTCGTGCTGCCGACCGGCCACCCGTGGCTCGCGAGCCTCACCGACCGCCGCTCCCGCGAGCGGATCATGGCGGCCTCCCGCTCCCGCGGCATCCGCGGCGGCGAGCACGACAACCGCGACCTGGTGCTGGAGATCACGCGCCTGCGCGCCGAGCGGGCCCGCCTGCTCGGCTTCGACACGCACGCCGCCTTCGTCACGGCGGACGAGACGGCGCGGACCCCGCAGGCCGTCGCCGACATGCTCGGCCGGCTCGCGCCTCCCGCCGCCCGCAACGCGCGCACCGAGCAGGCCGACCTCCAGCAGCAGCTCGATTCGGGAGAGACCGTCGAGAGCTGGGACTGGGCCACGCTCACGGACAGCGTCCGCCAGGCGACATACGACGTCGACTTCGCCGCGATGCGGCCGTACTTCGAGGCGGAGCGCGTGCTGCGCGACGGCGTCTTCTTCGCCGCCACCAGCCTGTACGGCATCACTTTCGAGGAGCGGCCCGACCTGGTCGCCTATCACCCGGACGCGCGCGTCTTCGAGGTGCGCAACGAGGACGGCTCCGGGCTCGGCCTGTACCTCCTCGACCTCTACACGCGCGACTCCAAGCGCGGCGGCGCCTGGATGAACCCGCTGATCTCGCAGTCCGAGCTGCTCGGCTACCCGACCGTCGTGGTCAACAACCTCAACGTGCCGAAGCCGGCCGCCGGCGAGCCGACCCTGCTCACCTACGACGAGACCAACACGCTGTTCCACGAGTTCGGCCACGCCCTCCACGGCCTGTTCGCGCGCGTGACCTACCCCAAGTTCGCCGGCACCAACGTCTTCCGCGACTTCGTCGAGTTCCCGAGCCAGGTGAACGAGATGTGGATGCTGTGGCCGGAGATCGTCACGAACTACGCGGTGCACCACGAGACCGGCGAGCGGATGCCGCAGGAGCTCATCGACCGGCTGCACGCCTCCGAGTCGTTCAACGAGGGCTTCGCGACGAGCGAGTACCTGGCCGCCGCCCTGCTCGACCAGGCCTGGCACGCCATCACCGCCGACGACACGGTGACCGACGTCGCCGCGTTCGAGGCGGCGGCCCTCGCGGCGGTCGGACTCGACAACCCGGCCGTGCCGCCGCGGTACGCGAGCACCTACTTCGCGCACACGTTCTCCGGCGGCTACGACGCGGGCTACTACTCGTACATCTGGAGCGAGGTGCTCGACGCCGACACGGTGGAGTGGTTCAAGGAGAACGGCGGCCTCCGCCGCGAGAACGGCGACCGGTTCCGCGGCCGCCTGCTCGGCGTCGGAGGCTCGAAGGACCCGCTGGAGGCGTACCGTGACTTCCGCGGCCGTGACGCCGTGATCGAACCGCTGCTGAAGCGCCGCGGCCTCGACGGCTGAGCCGCCGGGCCACGATCTGCACCTAGCCCCCTTCCCGCGCCGCCCTCTAACCTGAGCGCAACGCGAGAAGGGGGCAGTATGACCTCGACGGCACCGGAACCGGAGTTGGCCGCGCCGAGTGTGCGGTCGCTGCTCCTGCTGTCCATACCCGCGGTTGTCATCGGCGTGATCAGCGCGCTCACGCTCTGGGCGGTCGACGAGCTGGCCGCCGTCATCGACGACGGCGTCTGGACCTCGCTCCCCCACACGCTCGGGATCGACCCGTCGTCGGGATGGTGGATCTTCCTGATCCTCACCGTCACAGGCCTCGCGGTCGGGCTGACCGTCTGGCTCGTCCCCGGCCACGCCGGGCCGGACTCCGCGACGACCGACCTGGTCTCCACCCCGCTGAAGGTCGGCGCCGTGCCGTCGCTCGCTCTGGCGGCGGTGCTCGGCCTGGCCGGCGGCGTGAGCCTCGGGCCCGAGAACCCGATCATCGCCATCAACGTCAGCCTCCTGGTCGCGCTGGTCGGCCGGTTGTGGAAGGCCGTCCCCTCACGCGTGGTCATGCTGATGGCCGCCGCCGGCACGATCGGAGCGCTCTTCGGCACCCCGGTGGCCGCGGCGCTGGTCTTCACGGGCGTCGTCGCCGCGGTGAAGGGCGGCGGCGCGCTGTGGGACAAGCTCTTCCTGCCGCTCGTCTCGGCTGCTGCCGGCTCGCTGACCATGACGCTGCTCGCGCACCCGCACTTCGGGATCCCGATGCCGGCGTACACGCAGATCACCGGGTGGGATGTGCTGGCCGCCCTCATCATCGGGGTGCTGTCCACCGCGGTCGGCCTGCTCGGCGCCGTGCTGTTCCCGTGGGTCCACCGCGCGTTCCACGCTCTGCGGCACCCGCTGCTCATCACGCTCGCCGGTGGTGTCGTGCTCGGTCTGCTCGGCGCGCTCGGCGGCCCGATCACCCTGTTCAAGGGCCTGGAGCAGATGGGCACGCTCGTCGTGAACCGCGCCGACTATCCGACGGGGCAGCTCGTGCTGATCATCGTGGTCAAGCTGGCGGCGCTGCTCGTGGCGGCCAGCGCGGGCTTCCGCGGCGGCCGCGTGTTCCCCGCCGTGTTCATCGGCGCCGCGATCGGGACCCTCGCCGTCGCCCTGGTGCCGGGGATCCCGCTTCCCGTCGCGGTCGCCGCGGGGGTCTTCGGAATCACTCTCGCGGTCACCCGGGACGGCTGGATCGCCATCTTCATCGGCGTCGCCGTCACTCAGAACCTGCTCGTGCTGCCCATGCTGTCGCTCGCCGTTCTTCCGGCGTGGCTGATGGTGACCAAGGCGCCCGAGTTCCTGATCAAGCCGGCGACGCTTACGCCGACTTCTCCTCGCGCCGCGGGCGGTGCGGGACGATAGTCGGAGCCGCGTTCTCGAGCACGGCCTCCCTGGTGACGACGACCCGGGCGACCTCGGAGCTGGACGGCACCTCGAACATGATCGGGCCGAGCACCTCCTCCATGATCGCGCGGAGGCCGCGGGCGCCGGTCTTGCGGAGCACCGCGAGGTCGGCGATGGACTCCAGGGCGGAGTGCTCGAACTCGAGCTGCACGCCGTCGAGCTCGAACATGCGCTGATACTGCCGCACGAGCGCGTTCTTCGGCACGGTCAGGATCTGCATGAGCGCGTCCTGGTCGAGCGGCGTGACCGTGGTCACGACCGGGAGGCGGCCGATGAACTCGGGGATGAGGCCGAACTTGTGCAGGTCCTCCGGCAGCACCTCGGAGAAGAGGTTGATGTCGTCGCCCTTGGAGTGCAGCGGGGCGCCGAAGCCGATGCCCTTCTTGCCCGCACGCGAGGAGATGATGTCCTCCAGCCCGGCGAAGGCGCCGGCCACGATGAACAGCACGTTCGTCGTGTCGATCTGGATGAACTCCTGGTGCGGGTGCTTGCGGCCGCCCTGCGGCGGGACGGAGGCGACGGTGCCCTCCAGGATCTTGAGCAGCGCCTGCTGCACGCCCTCGCCGGAGACGTCGCGCGTGATCGACGGGTTCTCGGCCTTGCGGGCGATCTTGTCGACCTCGTCGATGTAGATGATGCCGGTCTCGGCGCGCTTGACGTCGTAGTCGGCGGCCTGGATGAGCTTCAGCAGGATGTTCTCGACATCCTCGCCGACGTAGCCGGCCTCCGTCAGTGCCGTGGCGTCGGCGACCGCGAACGGCACGTTGAGGCGGCGCGCGAGCGTCTGGGCCAGGTAGGTCTTGCCGCAGCCGGTGGGGCCGATCAGCAGGATGTTCGACTTGGCGATCTCGACGTCGTCCATCGCGTCGGCGGAGGTGAGGGTCTGCTTGGCCCGCACCCGCTTGTAGTGGTTGTAGACGGCGACGGCCAGGGCGCGCTTCGCCTGCTCCTGGCCGATGACGTACTCCTCGAGGAAGCCGAAGATCTCCTTCGGTTTCGGGAGGTCGAACTCACCCGACGCTTCCTCGCCCGCCTCGGCGAGCCGCTCCTCGATGATCTCGTTGCAGAGCTCGACGCACTCGTCGCAGATGTACACGCCAGGACCGGCGATCAGCTGCTGAACCTGCTTCTGGCTCTTGCCACAGAAGGAACACTTGAGCAGATCGGCGCTCTCCCCGATGCGTGCCATCCGTCTCCCCCTCCTTCTTCGGGTGTCTCCGTCGAGCCTAACCCGAGACGGCGACATTGGGGCGCACCGGAGGCGATTCGACACGCGGGGCCCTTATGCCAGGAGCAGACGCGCTCGCGCCCCGGCACGCGAAGCGCCCCCGTCCGGTCGGACGGGGGCGTTCAGCGACGCGGGGTTACTTGACGAGCGCCGGCAGCGTCTTGCGGCTGGTCAGCACCTGGTCGATGAGGCCGTACTCCAGAGCCTCGTCGGCCGAGAGGATCTTGTCGCGGTCGATGTCCTTGTTGACCTGCGCGACCGAGCGGTTGGAGTGCTTGGCGAGCGTCTCCTCCAGCCAGGTGCGCATGCGCATGATCTCGTTGGCCTGGATCTCGATGTCGGACGCCTGCCCCTGACCGGCCTCGCCCACGGCGGGCTGGTGGATGAGGATGCGCGCGTTCGGCAGCGCCAGGCGCTTGCCCGGGGTGCCGGCGGCGGTCAGGACGGCCGCGGCGGAGGCCGCCTGGCCGAGCACCACGGTCTGGATCTGCGGGCGGATGTACTGCATCGTGTCGTAGATCGCCGTCATGGCCGTGAACGAGCCACCGGGCGAGTTGATGTACATGACGATGTCGCGGTCAGGGTCCTGGCTCTCGAGCACGAGGAGCTGGGCCATGATGTCGTCCGCGGACGCGTCGTCGACCTGCACACCGAGGAAGATGATGCGGTCCTCGAAGAGCTTCGCGTACGGGTCCTGCCGCTTGTAGCCGTAGGCCGTGCGCTCCTCGAACGACGGGAGGATGTAGCGGGCGCCGGGCGCCTGGAGGGCCGACCCGCCGAGCATGGGGGTGTTCATAGTGATGTCCTTAGTCCTTCCGGCGGTCCGCTACTTCGGGTCCTGGTCGGTGCCGCCGCCGCCCGAGACGTCCAGTGCGGACTCCCGGATGTGGTCGACGAAGCCGTAGTCCAGGGCCTCCTGGGCGCTGAACCAGCGGTCGCGGTCGCCGTCGGCGTTGATCTGCTCTGTCGACTTGCCGGTCGCCGCGGCCGTGATCTCGGCCAGGCGCTTCTTCATGTCGAGGATGAGCTGGGCCTGCGTCTGGATGTCGCTGGCCGTGCCGCCGAAGCCGCCGTGCGGCTGGTGCAGCAGCACGCGGGCGTTCGGCGTGATGTACCGCTTGCCCTTGGTGCCCGCCGTCAGCAGCAGCTGACCCATCGAGGCGGCCATGCCGATGCCGACCGTGACGATGTCGTTCGGGACGAACTGCATCGTGTCGTAGATGGCCATGCCCGCGGTGATCGAGCCGCCGGGCGAGTTGATGTAGAGGTAGATGTCGCGCTTGGGGTCCTCTGCGGCAAGGAGCAGCAGCTTCGCGGCGATCTCGTTGGCGTTGTCGTCGCGCACCTCGGAACCGAGCCAGATGATGCGGTCCTTCAGCAGTCTGTCGAAAACATTGGGCTGGATACCCATGTCGGCCATGTTTCGCTCCGTTTCCTTTGTCGCTTGGGATCGAATCTATCGGAGCGCGGGACGCTTTTCCGCGCTGTTCGCCCTGGGCAGAGCGGGTGTCGCGGGGCGCCGGGCTAGGGGGGTCAGTCGTCGTCGAGCGCAGCGGCGTAGGCCTCCACCGCGCGGCCGTACTGCGGCAGGTGCGGAACGAGCGCGCGCAGCGACTCCCGCAGCGCGTCGGCGGGGAGGCCGTCGTCGAACAGGGCCAGCGCGGCGAAGGCGTGGGCGGCGCCGGCGAGCGGATGCTCCGGCTCGGCCTCGAGGAGGTCGCGCAGCAGCGCCAGGGCCTCGCCGGGGCGGCCGAGGTTGCGGAGCGTGCTCGCGAGCTGGACGATCGCCTGCCCGCGTTCCGGCTCGGTCAGCCCGTTCGCGAGGGCGGCTCGGTAGAAGGGCTCGGCCTCCGCCTCCCGGCCGGCGAAGTCGCGTGCGCCGCCCGCCTCGAAGAGTGCGACGGGGTCGCCCTCCGGGCGCTCGGCGACCAGCGCGTCGATCGCGGCGACCGTCGCAGTCTCGCCCGCCTCGTCGGCCGTCGCCCACACCGCGTCCACCCGCTGCCTCCAGTCGTCCATCCCGCCCACGGTACACGGCGCCGTCTACCTGACAGAACACGCCGTTGGCACACGTCCTTCGACGGCGTGTCCTGCCAGATAGATCGTGGCTGACGCGACGAAGGCCGGGCATCCCGTGGGACGCCCGGCCTTCGTGTGGAGGGTGTTACTCGGCCTTCTTCTTGGCGGCGCGCTTCTTCGGCTTCTCGTCGGCGGCCGGCTCATCGGCCGGGGCCTCGGGAGCGGCGTCCTCGTCCGCGGCGTCCTCGTCCTCGTCGCCGGGGAGGGCGACGAACTCGGTGAGGTCGACCTTCTTGCCATTGCTGTCGACGACCTCGGTCTTGCCGAGGATGATCGCGAGCGCCTTGTTGCGGGCGACCTCGCCGACCATCGACGGGATCTGGCCGTTCTCGCTGAGGATCTTGACGAACTCGTTCGGGTCCATGCCGTACTGGGCGGCGCCCTGCACGAGGTACTGGGTGAGCTCGTCCTGGCTGACCTTGACGTCCTCCGCCTGCGCGACCTCGTCGAGGAGGATCTGCGTGCGGAAGGTCTTCTCGCTCGACTCGGTGACCTCAGCGCGGTGCTCGTCGTCCTCGAGACGGTTCTCCTGCTCGAGGTGACGGTGCACCTCGTCCTCGACCAGCGAGGCGGGGACCGGGATCTCGACCAGCTCGAGCAGCTTGTCGACCAGCTGGTCGCGCGCCGCGGTGCCCTGGCCGAACGACTTGGCGCGCTCGACCTGGCCGCGGAGGCTGGTGCGGAGCTCGCCGATGGTGTCGAACTCGCTGGCGATCTGCGCGAAGTCGTCGTCGGCCTCCGGGAGCTCGCGCTCCTTGACGGCGTTGAGGGTGACGGTGATCTGGGCGTTCTCGCCCTCGTGGTCGCCGCCCATGAGCGGGGCCTCGAAGGTGGTGGTCTCGCCGGCGGTCAGCGTGTCGAGCGCCTCGTCGATGCCCTCGATGAGCTCGCCGGAGCCGATCTCGTAGGAGATGTTCGCGGCGGTGTCGACCTCCTCGTCGCCGATGACGGCGGTCAGGTCGATCTGGGCGAAGTCGCCGGACTTGGCCGGGCGGTCGACCGTCACGAGCGTGCCGAAGCGGCTGCGCAGGCGGTCCAGCTCCTCCTCGACGTCGTCGACGGACACCTCGGCGGCGTCGACGGTGAGGGTGATGTCGCCGAAGTCGGGAAGGGTGACCTCCGGGCGGGTGTCGACCTCGATGGTGAGCAGAAGGTCACCCGAGAAATCGCTCTCGCTGGGCCACTCGGTGATGTCGGCCTGCGGCCGGCCGAGCGGACGCACGTCGTTCTCCTCGACCGCCTGGCGGTAGAAGGTGTCGAGGCCTTCGTTGACCGCGTGCTCGAGCACGGCGGCCTTGCCGACCCGCTGGTCGATGATGGGCGGCGGCACCTTGCCCTTGCGGAAACCGGGGATGCTCACCTGCTCCGCGATGTGCTCGTAGGCGTGCTTGATGGACGGCTGCAGTTCCTCCGGCGTCACCGAGATGATGAGCTTGGTGCGCGTGGGGCTGAGCTTCTCGACCGTGGTCTTCACGATGTCTGGGTTCTCCTGAGTGTTCGAACGATGGTCTACTCGCAAGGAACGAGGTCCTCGTCGGGGCGACAGGATTCGAACCTGCGACCTCCCGCTCCCAAAGCGGGCGCTCTAGCCAAGCTGAGCTACGCCCCGGCTTCAAGCGGTGCGAAAGACCGTGCGCCAGTCTACTGCACGCGGGCAACTCCCCGCGTGTACTACGATGGTCGTCGGCCATCCGCAGAGGACGGCCTTCGGGGATGTAGCTCAATGGTAGAGCCTCAGTCTTCCAAACTGATTACGCGGGTTCGATTCCCGTCATCCCCTCGTTTACTAACGCCGAAGGGCACGTAAACGCCCCTAAACGTACGTTTTAGGGGCGTTTACGTGCCCTTCGATCGTTGTGGGTCAACGTTGGAGGTACGCCAGCACCGCCAGTACCCGGCGGTGGTCGTCGCCCGAGTCCTCCAGCCCCAGCTTCTGGAAGATCGACGTCACGTTCTTCTCGACCGCGCCCACGCCGATGACCAGGCGCGCCGCGATCGCGGCGTTGGTGCGGCCCTCGGCCATCAGCGTCAGCACGTCGCGCTCGCGCGGCGTGAGCGCCGCCAGCGGGTCGGTGCGGCGGACGAGCAGCTCGCGGACGACCTCCGGGTCGAGGACGGTGCCGCCCGCGGCGATGCGGGTGACGGCGTCGCGCAGCTCGTCCAGGGAGGCTATGCGGTCCTTCAGGAGGTAGCCGGTGCCGCCGCGGCCGCTGGCCAGCAGCTCCTGGGCGTAGGTGCCCTCCACGTACTGGCTGAGCAGGAGGACGCCGACCGAGGGGAACGACTCGCGCAGCGAGAGAGCGGCGCGGACGCCCTCGTCGCGGAAGGTCGGCGGCATCCGGACGTCGAGCACCGCCACATCGGGCGCCGACGACGGGAGGGACGCGAGCAGCGAGTCCGCGTCCCCGAAGGCGCCGACGGTCTCGAAGCCTGCCTCGTCGAACAGGCGCACCAGGCCCTCGCGGAGAAGGACGGAGTCGTCCGCGACGACGAGGCGGAGGGGGCCGGGAGCACGCACCCCTCCACCCTAGGGCCCGCCGCATTCGTGCCGAATGTCGCGAATGCGGCGGCGAATCAGGAGATTCGTGCGGAATGTGGCGGCGACTACGTCAGCGGGAGGCGGGCGCCGATCACCGAGGGGCCGCCCTCGGGGCTGTCGATCAGGAACTCACCGCGGAGGCCGTGCACCCGCTCAGCCAGCCCGCTCAGCCCGTGCCCCGGCACGATCGCCGCGCCGCCGTGGCCGTTGTCGGTGAGCCAGACCGACAGCCACGGCCGGCCCGAGGTGTCGAGCGTCCGTTCCAGCACCAGCCGGCCGGCGGTCGCGCCGGAGTGCTTGGCGAGGTTCGCGGACAGCTCCGCCAGGACGTAGTAGGCGTTCCGCTCGACCTCCGGGCTGAACCGTTCCCCCGCGCTCAGCGACGACTCCACGGTCAGCGGCACGGTGCCGCGGGCGGCGAGCGAGTCGACCGCCGCGCCGAGGCCGCGGTCCTGGAGGATCGGCGGGGCGAAGCCGCGGGACAGCGCGCGCAGCTCTTCCAGGGTGTCTCCGGCCTGCTTGCGCGCCTCGCGGAGCAGCGACGCAGCGGCCTCCGGGTCGTCGGACAGCTTGCGCTCAGCGGCCGCGATGTCCATCTGCAGCCGGATGAGCCGCTGCTGCGGACCGTCGTGGAGGTCGCGCTCCAGGCGGCGCAGCGACTGGTCCTCCGCCGCGACGGCGGCGCCGCGCTGGGCGGACAGGTCCGCGACCTCGCGTTGCAGGGCCTCCGACGGCCAGGCGCCGAGCAGGCCGCGGGCCACGGCGTGGTGCAGCAGGGTGAGACCGCGGGTGACGAAGGGCAGGGTCACGGCGAACAGGATGCCGGTGATCAGGTACAGGATGCGGTCCCCCGCCACCGGGTCGAACGTCGAGTGGATGCCGAAGACCGCGTCCACCACCACGCGGGACAGGAAGAACTCGCGGTTCCCGTGCGGGATGAAGCCGAGCCAGAGCCAGCCGGTCAGGCCGCCCAGCGCGACGGACGTCCACGCGATCGTGATGCTCCAGCTCACGACGCTGACGATCGGGTTGATGATCATCCCGTGCAGCAGGTACAGCCAGTAGTGGCCGTTCGCCCACGGACCGAAGAGGATGCGCCAGAACGTGCGCGGCTTGTCGGCGGGCTCCCACACCGGCCGCGGGACGGCCGGCCTCCCGGCCCAGTCCAGGCGCGTCAGCTCGACGACACCGAACGCGCGCGCCGTGTAGAAGGTCGCGGCGACGATGAAGAAGCCCACGTAGATGACGATGGTGCCGAGGCCGGTCCAGAACAGCGACGCCAGCACGGAGAGGCCGATGATCGCGATCGGCATGGTGAGCAGCAGGAAGCCGAGCTCGCGCGGGACCCCGCGCCACAGCGAGCCGTAGCCGGTGCGGCCGACGGCGGTCGGGGCGGCGGAGGAGGCGGTCACGGCATCCAGCCTGGCAGACGCGGCGGCCGCGCCGGGGACGTCGCCCGCGGGCAGCGGGACGGTGCTCTGTTCGTTCATGCCTCCAGCCTCGCGAAGCGGCGGGCGCGGCCCCATCCCGCAACCCTCCCGAACCGTCCGGGGGTTATCCCCCTGGAGCGGCTGCCGAAGGGCACGTAAACGCCCCTAAACCGGCGTTTTAGGGGCGTTTACGTGCCCCTCGGCGGTGTCAGAGGGTGGTGTGGGTGAGGCGGCCGGCGAGGAGGGTGGCGGAGACGCGCATGCCGCGCAGCTCGTCGGGGGACGCGGTGAGCGGGTCGCGCTCCACGACGGCGAGGTCGGCGGGCTCGCCCACGGCGACGCGCGTCCTGGTCGACGCAGCCAGCGCGGCGGCCGCCGGGATGCGCTGCTCGGGATGCCACGGCTCGCGGCCGTCGCGGGTGCGCCCGACCGCCGAGGCGATCGCGGCCCACGGGTCGAGCGGCGCGACCGGGGCGTCCGATCCGAACGCCAGCCGGGCGCCGGAGGCGAGCAGCGCCGCGACCGGGAAGGCGTCGGCGGTGCGGCCGGCCCAGAGCCGGTCGGCCACGTCGCGGTCGTCCATCGCGTGCTCGGGCTGGACGCTGGCGGTGACCCCGAGCGCGGCGAAGCGCGGGATGTCGGCCGGGTCGATGAGCTGCGCGTGCTCGATGCGGCCTCCCGCGCCCAGCGCCTCGAACGCGTCGAGCGCGAGCCGGTTCGCCTCGTCGCCGATCGCGTGCACCGCGGGCTCGATGCCGCCCGCGACCGCGAACCGGAGGTCCGCCAGCAGCTCGGCGGGCGTCAGGTTGGCGACGCCGTGGCCGCCGTCCGGGTACGGGTGAAGGCACAGCGCGGTGCGGGTGTTCAGCGAGCCGTCGGAGATGACCTTGAACGGACCCATCGTGAGGAGGCCGCCTGTGCCGTCCACCGCAGCGCCGGTGCGCAGGCGGAGGTCCACCGCGTCCGCGATCCGGTCGCGGTAGACGCCGAACTCGACGCGCAGGGAGCGCGCGCCGGCGGCGATGCGGCGGGTCCAGACCTCCAGGTTCCAGCCGTACTCCAGGTCGACGATCCCGACCACGCCGCGCTCCGAGGCGGACTCAGCCGCCTCCGCAGCCCACCGATCGAGCGTCACGGCGTCGGAGGGGGTCAGCCGGCTGGTGAGGGCGAAGCTCTCGTCCTCGCGCAGCAGCGCACCCTCCGCGCCCGGCGCGAACCGCTCGAAAGCCGCGGTGTTCAGCCACGAGCAATGCAGATCGCCCGCGATCAGCACCACGGGCCTCTCCCCCGCCGCGGCGTCGAGCAGCTCACGGGTCGGGAGGTCCGGCCAGAGCGCGTCGTGGAAGCCGAAGCCGACGATCACGTCCGCGCCCGGATCCGACTCAGCGCGCGCTCGCACGAGCGACGCCGCCTCCGCCGCCGACGCCGCCCGCGACACGTCCAGGCGGCGCGCGGTCTGCGCCCACTGCGTGAAGTGCACGTGCTGGTCCCAGAGCCCCGGGATGAGCCAGCGCCCGTCGAGCCGGATGCGATCCCGGCCGCGCTCAGCGGGGAGCCCGGCCGGGGCGATCCCCGCGATCGACCCGTCGCGGACGGTCACATCGACCAGCTCACCCGACCCGGGCAGCCGAGCGTCCGCCAGGACGAACGTCATCGCGCCGCGCGGCGGCGGTCGTGCACCAGCCGCATCTCGCGCAGCAGCGTCGGGCTCGCGTACGGCGAGCTGCCGCCGAGCTCGGTCATGATCGAGTCCACGATGTGGTCGGGACGGTTCTGGCTCATCTTCTGCTTCGCGACGATCCTCGTCGGCGTCAGCCGCACGCCGACCGTGCCGGAGGAGATGCGCTCGGCGTAGCGCTCGTCCTCCAGCGTCCCGCGCATCTGCCGCGGCTCCGGCAGCGCGCGCTCGAAGTGGTCGACCAGCTTCTCCAGGACCTGGAGGTTCTCCTCCAGGCTGAGCAGCTCGGGCACGCCCGAGAGGTGGACTGCGACGAAGTTCCAGGTCGGCACGGCCGGGTCGGCGTCGTACCAGGACGACGAGATGTAGCCGTGCGGACCCTGGAAGATCACCAGCAGCTCGTGCTCGCCCAGCTCGTGGAGCTGCTCGTCGGGCCGGCCGACGTGGCTCACGATGCTGAGCTCCTCGCGGGTGTCGTCGAGGATGACCGGGTAGTGCGAGGCGACCAGCCCGGTGGAGGCGTTGCTCACGAAGGTGCCCCACGGGTTCTCGCGGATGATCCGCTCGATCTCGGCCCGCTCGGTGAGGGTGAAGCTGGGGTTCTGACGCACGGGGCGCTCCTTTACTTCTGATCCTTCGGGCACCAGTACAGCTTGCGGCCGCCCAGCTCCTCCAGCACGATGTGCGTTCCGCAGACCCGGCACGGCAGGCCCTCGCGCTTGTAGACCCAGTGCCGGTCCTCGCGCTTGGCCATCGCCTTGCGGTACGACTCCTCGTCGAGGTCGTCCATCGTCATCATCTGGCCGGTCTCGACGCCGATCTTCAGCAGGTGCACCCAGTCGCGCCACAGCTCCCGGACGGTGTCCTCCGGGACGAGCTTGCCCGGCGTGTGCGGGTTCTGCCGCGCCCGGAAGAGCAGTTCGGCGCGGTAGACGTTGCCGATGCCGCTGACGACGCTCTGGTCCATGAGCAGCAGGGCGATGGCGGTCGGCTTCTTGCGGACCTTCGCGACGAAGGCCTCCTCGGCCTCGGGGCCGCTGTCCACCTGCGGGTCGGGGCCGAGCTTGGCGATCACGGCGTCCACCTCGGCGGGGTCGAGCACCTCGCAGGCGGTCGGGCCGCGGAGGTCGGCCACTGCGGTGTCGGTGAGCAGGCGCACCCGCACCTGGCCCATCGGCTCCGGCGGGAAGACGTCGATGTCGGCCTCCACCTTCTCCGACTCCGACATCCGCAGCCGGGTGCGGCGGGGAGCGCCGATGGAGTGCAGGGAGTTCTCGCCCGCCTCGTCCAGCACCATGCCCGTCTGGTTGGTCTGGCCCATCCGCCCGTTGGCGCTCGCGATCGTCGGGTCGATGCTGATGTCGCCCGCGAAGTCCCAGGCGCCGTAGATGCCGAGGTGGATGCGCAGCCAGAGCTCGTTGTCGAACTCCAGGAACATCTGCTTGCCGACCGCCTTCGCGGCGATCAGCGTGTGCCCGTCGATGCGCTGCGCGTCGTCGGCGAAGCGGCCCTGCGGGGAGGACACCGCGACCCGGTGGCCTACGAAGTTGACCGCGAACTGCTTCGCGATCCGGTGGACGGAGTGGCCCTCGGGCATCAGCGGTCCACGTTCTTGCCCGCGATGTCGCCGGTGGCCTCGTACTCCGCGAGCTGCGCGATCCGGCGCACGTGGCGCTCCTCCAGCGAGAACGGCGTGGCGATGAAGACGTCGATGAAGCGGGTGGCCTCCTCGACGGTGTGCTGGCGCGCGCCGATCGAGATGACGTTGGCGTCGTTGTGCTGGCGGGCCAGCTCGGCGGTGCTCTCGTTCCAGACCAGGGCGGCGCGCACGCCGAGCACCTTGTTGGCCGCGATCTGCTCGCCGTTGCCCGAGCCGCCGAAGACCACGCCCAGGGCCTCGACGCCGGCCTGCTGGTCGCGCACGACTCCCGTGGCCGCGTTGATGCAGAACGCCGGGTAGTCGTCGATCGGGTCGTACTCGGCCGGACCGTGGTCGACGACCTCGTGGCCGGCCTCGGCGAGGTGCGCCTGGAGGTGCTGGCTGAACTCGAGACCGGCGTGATCGGTGGCGATGTGGATGCGCATGCGAACAGTCTAGGGAAGGCCGCCGACGCCGCCGTCGCCGCGTCAGTAAGGTGGATGCGGTGGACACGATCCACACCCATCCCGCTTTTTCCAAGGAGTCAGCGTTGCCCGGAGAAAACCTCACCCGCATCGAAGCCCAGGAGCGCGCGTCGCTCGTCCGCACCAGCAGCTACGACGTCGTACTCGATCTGACCACCGGCCCGGAGACCTTCCGCAGCACGACGACTGTGCGCTTCTCCGCCACGCCGGGCGCCTCGACCTTCATCGACGCGATCACGCGCACCGTCCGCTCGGTCGTGCTGAACGGCGTCGATCTCGACCCTGCTGCGGTCTCGGACGGCGTGCGCATCCAGCTCGACGGCCTGGCGGCGGAGAACACCCTCGTGGTCGACGCCGACGCGATCTACACCAACACCGGTGAGGGCCTGCACCGCTTCGTCGACCCGGTCGACGGCGAGGTGTACCTCTACTCCCAGTTCGAGGTGCCGGACTCCCGCCGCATGTTCGCGGTGTTCGAGCAGCCCGACCTCAAGGCGGAGTTCACATTCACCGTGACCGCCCCCGCGCACTGGTCGGTCGTGAGCAACTCCCCCACCCCGGAGCCCGTCGAGGCCGCCGAGGGCATCAAGACCTGGTCCTTCGCCGCCACGCCGGTCATCTCCTCCTACATCACCGCGCTCATCGCCGGCCCGTACGAGTCGGTGCACAGCGTGCTGACCAGCCGCGACGGCCGCACCATCCCGCTCGGCGTGTACGCGCGCAAGAGCCTGGCCGGGTTCCTGGACGCCGACTACATCTTCGAGAAGACCCGCGAGGGCTTCGCGTTCTACGAGGAGAAGTTCGACTACGCGTACCCGTTCGAGAAGTACGACCAGCTCTTCGTCCCCGAGTTCAACGCGGGCGCGATGGAGAACGCCGGAGCGGTGACCTTCACCGAGACCTACGTGTTCCGCTCCAAGGTGACCGACGCGATCAAGGAGCGCCGGGTCGTCACGATCCTGCACGAGCTGGCGCACATGTGGTTCGGCGACCTGGTCACGATGAAGTGGTGGAACGACCTCTGGCTGAACGAGTCGTTCGCCGAGTACGCCTCCACCCTCGCCACCGCCGAGGCCACCGAGTGGACCGAGGCCTGGACCACCTTCGCTGCGATGGAGAAGAGCTGGGCGTACCGCCAGGACCAGCTGCCCTCCACGCACCCGATCGTCGCGACGATCAACGACCTGGAGGACGTGCAGGTCAACTTCGACGGCATCACGTACGCGAAGGGCGCCTCGGTGCTCAAGCAGCTCGTCGCGTGGGTCGGCCAGGACGACTTCCTCGCCGGCGTCGCGCAGTACTTCAAGAAGCACGCCCACGGCAACACCGAGCTGACCGACCTCCTGGTCGAGCTGGAGGCCACCAGCGGCCGCGACCTGACCGAGTGGTCGAAGCTGTGGCTGGAGACCGCGGGCGTCAACACCCTCCGCCCGGAGCTCTCCGTGGACCCCGACGGCACGATCACCGCGTTCGCCGTGCTCCAGTCCGCTGCCGCCGACTACCCGACCATCCGCCCGCACCGCCTCGCGGTCGGCTTCTACGACCTGGTGGAGGGCCGCCTGGTCCGCACTTCGCGCGTCGAGCTGGACGTCGACGGCGAGCGGACCGAGGTCGCCGAGCTGGTCGGCCAGAAGCGCCCGGCGCTCATCCTCCTCAACGACGACGACCTCGCGTACGCGAAGATCCGCCTCGACGAGGACTCGCACCGCGTCGCGCTCGAGCACCTGTCCTCGATCGAGAGCCCGCTCGCGCGCTCGCTGGTCTGGGGCGCGGTCTGGGACGCCACCCGCGACGCCGAGACCCCGGCGAGCGACTACGTGCGCCTCGTGCTCGGCAACATCGCGTCGGAGACCGAGTCCACCACGCTGCGCACCACCCTCACGCAGCTCGTGCTCGCCGCCGGCAGCTATGTTGCGCCCGAGCGCCAGAAGCAGACCGGCGAGGAGGCCGCGGCCGCCCTCTGGGAGCTCGCCCAGCAGGCGGAGGCCGGCAGCGACGCCCAGTTCCAGTTCGTCAAGTTCTTCGCGGCACTGGCCTCCACCCCGGAGCAGCTCGCGAACGTCGCCGCCCTGCGCGACGGAACGGTGACCCTCCCGGACCTGACCGTGGACACCGACCTGGCGTGGGAGCTGCTCATCGCGCTCGTCGCCGGCGGGGTCGCGGGCGACGCCGAGGTGGACGCCGCCCTCGCGGCGGACAACACCGCCAACGGCGCCCAGTTCGCGGCCCAGGCGCGCGCGTCCATCCCGTCGCTCGCGGGCAAGCAGGCCGCGTGGGACTCGGTCTTCGGCTCGGACGCACTGCCGAACACGATCGTCCGCTTCACGGGCCTCGGCTTCCAGCGCGCGGCCGACAAGGCCGTTCTGAAGGAGTTCGTCGCGCCGTACTTCGCCGCGCTGCAGGACGTCTGGGCGTCGCGCACGTACAAGATCGCGGAGTACCTCGTCGCGGGCATGTACCCGGCGCCGCTCGCGAACGCCGAGCTGCGGGACGCGACGCGCGCGTGGCTCGACGCGAACCAGGAGCCCGCGGCACTGCGCCGCCTCGTGGTCGAGAACCTGGCGGGCGTCGAGCGGGCGCTCGCGGCGCAGGCGCGGGACGCGCAGGCGTAACGATCCGCTGATTGGAAGGAGGCCCCGGCTCACACGAGCCGGGGCCTCCTTTCATGCCATCGCCCTATCCCCCCCGACACGCAGGTGGTACTCAGGTTCGATGACGGCACCACCTCCGCCGCCCTACTCTCGGAGCCATGATCCAACTCGAACACCTCACCAAGAGGTTCGGCAGCAAGACCGCTGTCGACGACATCTCGGCGACCATCCAGCCGGGCAAAGTCACCGGCTTCCTCGGGCCGAACGGCGCGGGCAAGTCGACCACCATGCGCATGATCATGGGGCTCGACCGGCCGACCCACGGCACCGCGACCATCAATGGCAAGCGGTACGCCGAGCTGCGGTCGCCGCTCGGGGAGGTCGGCGCACTGCTGGACGCCAAGGCCGTTCACACCGGCCGCACCGCCTACAACCACCTGCTGGCGATGGCCGCCACCCACGGCATCTCCAAGCGCCGCGTGCACGAGGTCATCGGCCTCACCGGCCTGGAGTCGGTCGCGGGCAAGCGCGTCGGCGGGTTCTCGCTCGGCATGGGTCAGCGGCTCGGGATCGCCGCCGCCATGCTCGGCGACCCGGCGACGCTCATCCTGGACGAGCCGGTCAACGGGCTCGACCCGGAGGGCGTGCTCTGGGTGCGCCAGTTCGCCCGGCACCTCGCCGGCCAGGGCCGCACGGTCTTCCTCTCCTCGCACCTGATGAGCGAGATGGCGCAGACCGCCGACCACATCATCGTGCTCGGCCGCGGCCGCGTCCTTGCCGACGCACCGGTCGACCAGATCCTCGCCGGCGCCACGCGCAGCGCGGTCCGGGTCCGCACGCCCGAGGTCGAACGGCTCGCCAACGCCATCCAGGGCGGCGACGTCACGATCACCGGCGTGGAGTCCCAGCTCATCGAGGTCACCGGGCTCAGCGCCGCGCAGATCGGCGACGCAGCGGCCGGCGCGGGCATCGCCCTCCACGAACTCACCCCGCTCAGCGCCTCCCTCGAGGAGGCCTACCTCGAACTCACGCAGGACGAGGTCGAATACCACTCGGAGGTCACCTCATGAGCACGGCAACCGCACCCGCCATCGGGTACGCCCACGCCGAGGTCGGCCGGCTGAGCTTCGTGCGCGTGCTGCGCTCGGAGTGGATCAAGCTCCGCTCGCTGCGCTCGACGTTCTGGACGCTGGTCAGCGTCCTCGTGCTGATCGCCGGTCTCTCCGCGCTGCTGTCGGCCGTCGTTCCGAACGCCTCGACGCTCGGCGCGCGTGCTCCGGAGTCGGCGCTCGCGGACTTCACGACCCGCGCGGCGACCGCCGGGCTGACCTTCGCGCCGCTCGTCGTTGCGGTGCTCGGCGTGCTCGCCATCAGCGGCGAGTTCTCGACCGGGATGATCCGCTCGTCGTTCGCCGCGGTGCCGCACCGGTTCCCGGTGCTCGGCGCCAAGGCGATCATGCTCTTCCTCGTCTCGTTCGTCGTCGGTCTGGTGAGCTTCGCGGCCTCCTGGTCGATCGCCGTGCCGCTGCTGACGGCAAAGGGCTACAAGGGCGAGCTGTTCTCGGACACCACGATGTGGTCGATCCTCGGCGCCTCGACCTACCTCGGGCTCGTCGCCGTCTTCGCGCTCGGCGTCGGAGCGATCCTCAAGGCGAGCGCCGGCGGAATCGCGACCTCGCTCGGCGTGCTGTTCCTGCTGCCGATCATCTCGCAGCTCCTGCAGGCGCTGCTGCCCAAGCAGACCTGGATCGCCGACTGGTCGCACTACCTGCTCAGCGCGTCCGGGGCCGGGATGGCCGGGCTGCCGAACGGCACGCAGGAGCCCTGGCAGAACATCCTCACCGTCGTGATCTGGACCGCCGTCTCTTTCATCGCGGGAGCGATCCTGCTGCAGCGACGGGACGCGTGACCTCCACGATCACCTCAGCCGACGCCGCCCCGGCCGACCTCGAACTCCCGAGGCCGCCCGGGGCGGTGCGGCGCTATCTCGGCGCGCACCCGCTGCTGGTGGACGCGATCGTCGCGGGCGTCTACCTGGTGCCGTCGCTCACCGAGGGCATCGTCCACCTGGTGCGGAGCCCGAGCCTGGGCTCCGCGATCCAGCTCCTGCTCGTGGTGGTCGCCGGCGCGGCGCTGTTCGCGCGGCGGCTGCACCCGCGCGCGGTGTTCGGGATCGCGATCGTCGTCCTCGTGGTCAGCGTGTTCCTGGGCCGCAACCTCGACTTCGTGCCTGCGGTGTTCGCGCTCTACGCCCTCGCGGTCTACCGCACGGTGCGCTCGGCGTGGATCGGCTACGGCATCACGGCGGTCGTGACCGTCGCCTCCCTGGCGATCGCGACCATCGTGTCCGAGGTGCCGGACTTCGCCCCGCTCTCGACGGAGGCCGTGCCGTCCGGCTTCGCCGCGCTCGCGTTCTGCATCGTGGCGGTGCTGATCGGCAGCAACGTCGGCAACCGGCGGCGGTACCTGACCGCGCTCATCGACCGCGCCCGCCAGCTCGCCAGGGAGCGCGACCAGCAGGCGGAGATCGCCACCGCGGCCGAGCGCAGCCGCGTGGCGCGGGAGATGCACGACATCGTCTCGCACAGCCTGACGGTCATGATCGCCCTCGCCGACGGCTCCGCCGGCCTCGTCGGAACGGCGCCGGAGCGGTCCGCCGAGACGATGCGGCTGGTCGCCGAGACCGGCCGCGGCGCCCTCGGCGACATGCGCCGCCTGCTCGGGGTGCTGCGCGCGACCGAAGAGGAAGCCGCGGCGCACGCCCCGCAGCCCGGGCTCGCCGACCTGCGCGAACTGGTCGAACGATTCCGGGCGGCCGGCCTCCCGGTGCGGATCACCGTCTCCGGCACGCCGACCACCGACGTCGGGCAGCAGCTCACGGTCTTCCGGGTCGTTCAGGAGGCGCTCACCAACACCCTCCGCCACGCGGCGCTCGCGACGACGGTCGCCGTGACCATCGAGTTCGGCGAGCGGGTGACCCGCATCGTCGTAGAGGACGACGCCACGGTGCACACCGGGTCGGTGCAGGGCTCTGGCAGCGGGCTGCTCGGACTGCGCGAGCGCGTCGCGCTCTACGGTGGGACGCTGGAGGCTGGACCGCGTCGCGGCGGCGGCTGGCGGCTCGTCGCGGAGTTCACGACCGTGCCGGCCTCCACCGATCCGGCCGCCACCGAACCGGCCTCCACCGATCCGGCCCCCTCCGATCCGACCCGCGCCCCCGACCCCACCAGGAGACCCGAATGACCGACCCCGGCCACCCGCAGCCCCTCCGCGTCCTGCTCGTCGACGACCAGGCGCTCGTCCGGCTGGGCTTCCGGATGGTCCTGGAGACCGAGCCCGACCTCCAGGTGGTCGGCGAGGCGGCCGACGGCGTCGAGGCGGTCCGGCTCGCCGTCGAGACCCGGCCCGACGTCATCCTGATGGACGTCCGGATGCCGAACCTCGACGGCATCGAGGCGACCAGGCGCATCGTCGCGGCGAACCCGGACGCGCGCATCATCATCCTCACCACCTTCGACCTGGACGAGTACGCCTTCGGCGGCCTGCGGGCCGGCGCGAGCGGCTTCCTGCTCAAGGACGCGCGGCCGGCCGAGCTCACCGCGGCCATCCGCGCCGTCGCCGCGGGCGACGCCGCGGTCACCGGCCGCGTGACCCGCTCCATGCTGGAGCTGTTCGCCGACCGTCTGCCCGCGAGCGGCGCCGGCGCGACAACGGCCGTCGACCCGACCGCGGTGCTCACGCCGCGCGAGCGCGAGATCCTCCTCGCGATGGCCGACGGCCTGACCAACGGCGAGATCGGCGCGAAGTTCTTCCTCACCGAGTCGACGGTCAAGACCCACGTCGGGCGCGTCCTCGCCAAGCTGCAGCTGCGCGACCGGGTGCAGGCGGTCATCTTCGCCTACGAGAACGGGCTCGTGGAGAGCTGAGCCGCGCAGTGGATTCCAGACGACGCCAAGGGAGCTCTCGATAGGATTCCCTGCGATGAGCATTCTGAAAGCGAACTTCTGGACCTCCCTCGGCGACTGGGCCGTCAGCACAGGATGGACCCTGGTCAACGTCGTCTGCATCATCGCCGGCGCCGTCCTGGTGAGCTGGCTGCTGCGCGTGATCATCCGCCGCGTGGTGAAGCAGATCGTCTCCGGCGTCAAGAAGGGGCAGAGCGTCACCGACACGCAGGCCCTGGTGGCCTCGCCGCTGGCCGCGGTGCGGGTGGTGCAGCGCACCCGGACGCTGGGCTCCGTGCTGAGCAACATCGTCAACGTGACCATCGGGATCATTGCCATCGTGCTGATCTTCGGGGTCGTCGCGCCCGGCGCGGCCAGCTCGCTCGCCCTCCTCACCGCCGCGATCGGCGCCGGCCTCGGTTTCGGCGCCCAGAACATCGTCAAGGACGTCCTCAACGGCCTGTTCATGGTCATGGAGGACCAGCTCGGCGTCGGCGACGTGGTGGACCTCGGCCCCGCGACCGGCGTCGTGGAGGGCGTGGGAATCCGGATCACCCAGGTGCGCGACGTCAACGGCGTGCTCTGGTTCGTCCGCAACGGCGAGATCCTCCGCGTGGGCAACATGTCGCAGGGCTGGTCGCGCGTGATCGTGGACCTCGCGGTGCCGTACGACGCCGACATCGAGACGGTGGAGGCGAAGATGATGGAGGCCGCGACCGCGCTCGCGACGAGCCCCAAATGGCGCTCGCGCATCCTCGACAAGCCGGAGCTGTGGGGGCTGGAGTCGATCTCCGCCGAGGCGATCGTGATCCGGATCGTGCTGAAGACCCGCACGACGGCGAAGGACGACGTCTCGCGCGAGCTCCGGCTCCGCCTCAAGCAGGCCACGGACGAGCTCGGCGTCACGCTGCCGTCGCTCTCCGCCGTGGTGCTGTCCGGCTTCGACGGCGCGGGCAGCGTCGGTGGCGCCAAGCCGCCGCGCACCCGGCCGACGCCTGTCGTGCCCGACCGGCCGCTCACCGGACGCAAGGCGCGGGCTGCTGCGAAGCGCACCGCGACCCGTGGGCCGGATCCCGGAGCCATCCGCATCCGCCCGGCGATCGAGACGAAGCCCGGCACGACGACGGCGAAGCCGCATCCCGAGACCAAGCCCGCCGCCACTGCGAAGCCCGCGTCGACCGCGAAGCCCGCGTCGGCCGCCAAGCCCGCCACCCCTGACGACACCGGTGCGACCCCCACGACGCCCGCCCCGAAACCCCGCACCACGAGACCGCCCGCGGCCGAACAGCCTCCCGCGGAAGAAGCCGAGTGACATGACCACCATCCCCGTCGGCCCTCCCCAGGGGCCGTCCTTCTTCGAGCAGCTCGGCGGCCACGCCACGTTCGTGCGCCTCGTCGACGCCTTCTACCGCGGCGTCGCCGGCGACCCGGTGCTCCGGCCGATGTACCCGGAGGAGGACCTCGGCCCGGCCAAGGAGCGGCTCACCCTCTTCCTGGAGCAGTACTGGGGCGGCCCCACCACCTACAGCGAGCAGCGCGGCCACCCGCGGCTCCGGATGCGGCACAACCCGTTCCGGGTCAACCCGGACGCGCGCGACCGCTGGCTGGCGCACATGCGCGTCGCGGTGGACGAGCTCGCCCTGCCGCCGCTGCTGGACGAGACGCTCTGGAGTTACCTGGAGCGCGCCGCGTTCGCTATGGTCAACACATTCGAGGAATAGCCCGCTCCTCGTCCTCCCGTCGTGCCGAAGGAGACACGCCCATGACGTCTGAACCCGACTGCCTCGTCGTGGGAGCCGGACTCGCCGGACTCGTCGCCGCGTGCGAACTGCTCGACGCCGGGAAGACCGTCACGATCCTCGACCAGGAGCCGGCGGCCTCGCTCGGCGGGCAGGCGTTCTGGTCGTTCGGCGGGTTGTTCCTCATCGACTCCCCCGAGCAGCGCAGGATGGGCGTCTCCGACTCCCTCGCCCTCGCCCGGCAGGACTGGTTCGGCAGCGCCGGCTTCGACCGCGCGGAGGACCACTGGCCGAAGCGCTGGGCCGAGGCGTATCTCCAGTTCGCCGCGGGCGAGAAGCGCGCCTGGCTGCACGAGAAGGGCGTCCGGTTCTTCCCGGTCGTGGGCTGGGCCGAACGTGGCGACGGCACCTCGGGAGGGCACGGCAACTCGGTGCCGCGCTTCCACATCACCTGGGGCACCGGCCCCGGTGTCATCGCGCCGTTCGTCCGGCAGGTGCAGGCCGCCGCGGCGACGGGGAAGGCGCGGCTGCTGCACCGCCATCGCGTGGACGAGCTCATCGTCGAGGACGGCCGGGTGGCCGGGGTCCGCGGCGAGATCCTGAAGCCGGACGCCGCCGCGCGCGGTGCCGCCAGCAACCGGGAGCGGATCGCCGACTTCGAGCTGCGCGCCCCCGCGGTCGTCGTCGCCAGCGGCGGGATCGGCGGCAACCACGACCTGGTCCGCGCGGCCTGGCCGGAGCGGCTCGGCACTCCCCCGGACTTCATGCTCTCCGGGGTGCCCGCGCACGTCGACGGGCGGATGCTCGGCATCGCCGAGGCGGCGGGCGCGCACCTGATCAACGGCGACCGGATGTGGCACTACACCGAGGGCATCCAGAACTGGGACCCTGTCTGGCAGCGGCACGGGATCCGCATCCTGCCCGGGCCGTCGTCGCTCTGGCTGGACGCACGCGGCGAGCGGCTGCCCGCGCCGCTGTTCCCTGGCTTCGACACGCTCGGCACGCTGGAGCACCTCCGCACGACGGGCTCGGACTACTCGTGGTTCATCCTCACCCAGAAGATCATCGAGAAGGAGTTCGCCCTCTCCGGCAGCGAGCAGAACCCCGACCTGACGGGCAAGGACTTCGGCCTGCTCGCCAAGCGCGTCGGTCCCGGCGCGCCGGGGCCGGTGGAGGCGTTCAAGGAGAAGGGCGCCGACTTCGTCGTGGCGGACACCCTGGACGAGCTGCTCGCCGGGATGCAGCGGCTGTCGGAGGTCCCGCTCGACACCGAGCTGGTCACCCGGCACGTGCGCGAGCGCGATCGGCAGCTCGACAACCCGTTCGGCAAGGACCTCCAGCTCGCGGCGGTGCGCGGCGCCCGCGCCTACCGCGGTGACAAACTCATCCGGGTGGCGTCGCCGCATAAGCTGACCGATCCGAAGGCCGGGCCGATGATCGCGGTGAAGCTGCACATCCTCACCCGCAAGAGCCTCGGCGGCATCGAGACGGACCTCGACGGCCGGGTGCTCGACGCCGACGGCACGGTGGTTCCCGGGCTGTACGCGGCGGGCGAGGCGAGCGGCTTCGGCGGCGGAGGCGTCCACGGGTACCGCGCGCTGGAGGGGACGTTCCTCGGCGGCTGCCTGTTCTCCGGGCGGCAGGCCGGGCGGGCGGTGGCGCGGGCGGTCTAGCCGCCCACTGCACCTAACCGCGCTACACCTAGCCGCGCAGGCTCCACGACTGGCGGCGGATGAGCGTGTGCCCGCGTCGCGTGGTCAGGCGCGTCCAGGGTCCGGTCTCCAGGATCGAGACCGGCTCGCCCGCGGCCAGGAAGCCGAGGCTCTCCGCCGCGAACGCCGCCCCCGCCGGGACGTACTCCAACCCGTCGATGGGACGGCCCCACACCTCGGCGCGCACGCGCTGGACGAGCTGCTCGCCCGTCCCTGTCGGCACGGCCTCCGCGACCTCCGCGATGCCGGCGGCCGCAGTCGCCTGCAGGAGTTCGTAGCTCGTCTCCCCGACCGGACGCCAGCCGCCGCGGGGCGGCGAGATGCCCGCCCAGGTGACGGACGGCGCCTCCATCGGCAGCCGCACCTCCAGCGGAGCGCTCTCGACGGCGCCGTCGACCGCTCCGGACTCGTCGCCGTCGCGGCCCTCCTCCTCGACCGCCCCGGTCTCGGAGGCGGCCGCCGCGCTCTCCGCGGCCTCGCGCACGCGCGCGAGCCGGTCGAGCAGCGAGCGGATCGGCACGACGACGTCGAACTCCACGTCGTGCCCGGTCAGGAAGGTGCGCAGCCCGAGCACGGTCGGCGTCTGGTCGAGCAGCCCCCTCGGATAGAGGATGGCGGTGTACACGGCGAGCACGCCCGATCCTGCGATCAGGCGCACCGACCCTTCCTCGACGCGGGCGGCGCGCGACAGGTATGTCTGCAGGTCGGCGGCGGCGAGGGTGTCCTGGAGGGAAAACGACTGGCTCATCTGACCTCTAAGCTACTAGAGACACCGGACGGAGACACTGTGACAGAGCCCCTGGAATCGCTGCTCACCGCACTCGACCTCACCGACACCGGTGCCCGCACCAGCGAGGACATCTTCACAGGGCCGTCCCAGTGGATGCCGCTGGGCCGCGTGTTCGGCGGCCAGGTGCTCGCGCAGTCCATCGTGGCGGCGACCCGAACGGTGTCCGACGACCGCAGCATCCACTCGATGCACGGGTACTTCCTGCGGCCGGGAGATGTCAACTACCCGATCACCTTCTCGGTCGACCGCATCCACGACGGCCGGTCGTTCTCCACCCGCCGTACCCAGGCGTACCAGAACGGCCTGCCGATCCTGTCGATGATCGCGTCCTTCCAGGACGAGGACGAGGGCCTGGAGCACCAGGTCGCGATGCCGCAGGACCTGCCCGACCCCGAGTCGCTGCCGAACTCGGCGGCGACGCTGGAGGAGGTCGAGCACCCCGTCGCGCAGTACTGGGCGAGCCAGCGCCCCTTCGACATGCGGCACGTGCCCTCGCCCATCTACCTGTCGGTGGAGGGCGCGCACGTCGCCCACCAGGCGGTCTGGTTCCGCTCGGTCGGCGACCTCCCGGACGACCCGGCGCTGCACCGCGCAGCGCTCGCGTACGCCAGCGACTACACGATCATGGAGTCGGTCATGCGCCGGCACGGCGTCGCCTGGGCCACCCCCGGCCTCAAAGCGGCGAGCCTCGACCACGCAATGTGGTGGCACCGGCCGGCCCGGGTGGACGAGTGGCTGCTCTACACGCAGGAGTCCCCCAGCGCGAGCGGAGGCCGCGGGCTCGCCCTCGGCCGGATCTTCAGCCGCGACGGCCGCCTCGTGGCCAGCGTGGCGCAGGAGGCGACCATCCGGGTCCCGGACGCGGCGAAGCTGCGCGACTGACCTAGCCGAAAGTGCTGCGCAGCAGCACCGTCCCGTTGGCCGCCGAGCGGATGTCGATGGCGGAGATGTCGGACAGTGGAACGCTCGTCGTCGCCGCCGGCTCGACCACGGTCCCCTCCGCGGCCGTCCAGGTCGAGATCTGCGTCTGGTGGCCGGACCTGTCGGTGACGACCATCGCGTACGTCCAGGTGCGGCCGCCGTCATCGCCGCCGACCTTCGCGTAGGCGCAGCGCGAGTCGATCCGCGTGCCCCACGGCTCCGAGGTGAGGTGGAGGTCGGCGGACAGCGCGCTCGGTTCCACCTGCTCCATCGCGACGCTCGTGCCAGCGGGCGAGCCGGGCTCCAGCGCAGGGACGGCGATCGCGATGGCCCCCACGAGCACGGCCGCCGCCGCAGCGGCGAGACCGCCCACCAGCCAGCGCGACCGCCGCCTGCGCCGCCGAGCGGCGTCCAGCAGCGTCGGGAGCACCTCCGCGCCGAGCCCGGCGTCCTGCGGCGCCTCCTCGTCGAGTAGGGCGAACGCCTGCTCCCTGGGCACCCGGCCGAGCAGCCCGGGCATGCCCGCGAGCTCGGCGACCGCCGCCGAGCAGCGCCCGCACTCGCGCAAGTGCTCCTCGAACTCCTTGCGCTCGGCCGGAGCGAGGGCGCCGAGGACGTACGCGGCGTCCCAGGTGGCGAACTCGTCGTGGTTCATCGCTCCGTCACCCCTCTCTCCTGCAGCGCGAGCCGCATGGCCCGCAGGCCGTAGTGCAGCCGCGACTTGACCGTGCCTTCCGGGATCTCCAGTTCCCGGGAGATCTCGGCGATGGACCTGCCGCCGTAGTACGCGTGGACGATCACCGCGCGGTGCTCGTCGGACAGCTCGGCCAGCGCGTCGGAGACGAGCCACGCGTCGAGGACGGCGTCCGCGCCGTCGTCGAGCGACGACGGCCTCTCTGGGAGGGTGTCGGTGCCGAACTCGTGCTGTGAGTGCGCGCTCCGCTTGTCGTCGATGACGATGTTGCGTGCGACCGTGAACAGCCACGCGCGCGCGGACTGCTGGGTCTGATCGAGGACCGCCGGCTTGCGCCAGGCGCGCAGCAGGGTCTCCTGCACGACGTCGTCGGCCATCGCTCGGTCGCCGGTGAGGTGGACGACGTAACGCCAGACCGCCTGCGCGTGCTGGTCGTGCAGCTCCCGCAGCAGGCGTGCGTCCTCATCCGGCATGGTCACCTCCTGCACTAACCACGGAGACGGTGATGGAAAAGTTCAGAACTCCATGTGTGAACCGAAAGCCGACACCCTCCTGTGCCTAACCTAAGAGAAAGCACTGCCGACCGGGAGGATAAACGATGACCGAATCCGTGCCGCTGACGCGCCGCACCCTCGTTCAGATCGGCGGCGTGTCCGCAGCAGGCGCGGGGGTGCTTCTGCTGGCGGCATGCACGCCGGAGGGCTCTGGCGCGTCGTCGGGCGACGGATCGGGGAACGGCGGCTCGGCCACCGTCGCTCTCTCATCGATCCCGGTCGGCGGCGCTGTCTCCGCACAGCTCGGTTCCACGCCGATCGTCGTCTCGCAGCCCGCGGCCGGCTCGGTCGTCGCCTTCAGCGCGGTGTGCACGCACGCGGGCTGCACCGTGGCGCCGCAGGGCAAGGAGTTCGACTGCCCGTGCCACGGCTCCCGCTTCGACGCGGCGACGGGCGATGTGATCACCGGACCGGCGAGCACGCCGCTGACGAAGCTGACGGCAACCGTCTCCGCCGGCAAAGTCACCATCACCCAGTAGCCTCTCCACCGATCGAGGGGCACGTTGTTGTCACTTCTGGGCTCCAGAAGTGACAACGACGTGCCCCTCGGCGGATGTGGCGGAGGGTGCGAGGGTGGGGCGGGTCAGCGCTTGGTGAATTCGACGGGGGTGTCGAGGTAGGGGGTCCAGGCGGTGCGCTCGCGGTCGTTGATCCGGCGCGGGCGCTGGCTCGCGGCGTCGACCAGCACGATGGTGGTCGCGGCGCGCGAGAACATCGTGCGGGGCTCGACGCCCTCGGGCGTCCAGACCTCGTAGTTGACCTCCAGGCTCGCGCCGCCGAGCCTGCCGAGCCAGAGCTGCACGTCGAGCGGCTGCCGCAGGTACGGGATGGGCGCGACGTACTCGATCTCCTGGCGGGCGATCAGCGTGAGCGTGTCGGCGCCCGGCGTGCCGTCGAGCACGGCCGTGGAGCCGCCGACGGCGTGCTCGTCCGTCGACCAGAACGCCTCGATGCGCGCCTCCTCCAGGAGGCGCAGCATCGCGGCGTTGTTCACGTGGGCGTACGCGTCGAGGTCGCTCCAGCGGAGCTTGATCGGGACGTGCAGTCGCATGCCGGCGTCAGTCGCGCGTCAGCTTGCGGTACGCGGAGCGGTGCGGCTTGGCGGCGTCCGGGCCGAGACGCTCGACCTTGTTCTCCTCGTACGCCTCGAAGTTGCCCTCGAACCAGTACCAGTCGGACGGGTTCTCCTCCGTGCCCTCGTAGGCGAGGATGTGGGTCGCGATGCGGTCGAGGAACCACCGGTCGTGGGTGATGACCACAGCACAGCCGGGGAACTCGAGCAGCGCGTTCTCCAGGCTGGAGAGCGTCTCGACGTCGAGGTCGTTGGTCGGCTCGTCGAGCAGCAGGAGGTTGCCGCCCTGCTTGAGCGTCAGCGCCAGGTTCAGGCGGTTGCGCTCACCGCCGGAGAGCACGCCCGACTTCTTCTGCTGGTCCGGTCCCTTGAACCCGAAGGTGGAGACGTACGCACGCGACGGGACCTCGGTCTTGCCGACCTGGATGTAGTCGAGCCCGTCGGACACGACCTCCCAGACGTTCTTGTTCGGGTCGATGCCGCCACGGGTCTGGTCGACGTACGAGATCTGCACGGTCTCGCCGACCTTCAGGTCGCCGTTGTCGAGGGGCTCCAGCCCGACGATCGTCTTGAACAGGGTCGTCTTGCCGACGCCGTTCGGGCCGATGACGCCGACGATGCCGTTGCGCGGCAGCGTGAAGGTGAGGCCGTCGATGAGGACGCGGTCGCCGAAGCCCTTCTGCAGGTTCTTCGCGTCGATCACGATCTGGCCGAGGCGCGGCCCCGGCGGGATCTGGATCTCCTCGAAGTCGAGCTTCCTGGTGCGCTCGGCCTCGGCCGCCATCTCCTCGTAGCGCGCCAGACGCGCCTTGGACTTGGCCTGCCGGCCCTTGGCGTTGCTGCGCACCCAGTCGAGCTCGTCGGACAGGCGCTTGGCCAGCTTCGCGTCCTTCTTGCCCTGGATCGCGAGCCGCTCGTGCTTCTTCTCGAGGTAGGTCGAGTAGTTGCCCTCGTACGGGTAGAGGTGGCCGCGGTCGACCTCGGCGATCCACTCGGCCACGTGGTCGAGGAAGTACCGGTCGTGGGTGACGGCGAGCACGGCGCCGTGGTACTTGGCGAGGTGCTGCTCCAGCCAGAGAACGCTCTCGGCGTCGAGGTGGTTGGTGGGCTCGTCCAGCAGCAGCAGGTCGGGCTTCTGGAGCAGCAGCTTGCAGAGCGCGACGCGGCGCTTCTCACCACCGGAGAGGGTGTTCACCGGCCAGTCGCTCGGCGGGCAGCGCAGCGCGTCCATCGCCTGCTCGAGCTGGGAGTCGAGGTCCCACGCGTCCGCGGCGTCGATCTGCTCCTGCAGCGTGCCCATCTCGGCGAGCAGCGTGTCGAAGTCGGCGTCGGGGTCGGCCAGCAGCCCGGAGATCTCGTTGAACCGGTCGACCTTGCCCTTGATCTCGCCGACGCCCTCCTGCACGTTCTCCAGGACGGTCTTGGTCTCGTCGAGCACCGGCTCCTGCATGAGGATGCCGACCGTGTATCCGGGAGACAGCTTGGCGTCGCCGTTGGACGGGGTGTCGAGGCCGGCCATGATCTTCAGGATGGTCGACTTACCTGCACCGTTCGGGCCGACGACGCCGATCTTCGCTCCCGGCAGGAACGCCATCGTCACGTCGTCGAGGATCACCTTGTCGCCGACGGCCTTGCGGGCCCTGACCATCGAGTAAATGTATTCGGCCACTCTTGTTCCTGAACTCCCTGTCTTGGACTCGCGGGGTCGAAGCCCTGTACGAGGATACCGGGAACTACCAGTCGATCGGCCGGGTCTGGCCGATCAGGCAGCCTCCGGTCGCGAGGGTGGGGCTGGTGAGGCTGGTGTAGCCGCCGGAGTCCGGCCCGTACTGGCCGATCACGCAGCCGGCTCCGAATTGCACGGAGAACTGGACGGAGGCCGCCTTGAGCCCGATCGTGGTCGTGTCCGGCGTGACCTGCATGTCCGACTTGGTGAACCCGGCCGCGACGAGCGCGTCGATGAAGTCGCGCCCCTGAGCGGCGGGCTTGGCCGCGATCGTCGCCTGGTTGACCTTGTCGAAGTACGGCAGGTTCTGCTCCGCGGTGCCTCCGGGGACGAGCGCCGGCGCTGCGCTCGCGGTCGGCGTGGGCGTGGGCGTCGGCGTGGCCGAGTCGGAGGCCGTGGTGTGCGGCGCCGGGTCGGTCGTCGCCGAGGGATGGGCCCCGGTGCACGCGCTCAGCAGCAGCGCCGCCGCGACGGCCGCACCCGCGAGCAGGACGGCGGCGGGTCGGGCGGGCGCTCTCATGCTGTCCACCCTAGGGCCCTGCGCCTATGGGATCTCCGTGATGTGCGGGCGCCTCCGGGAGCGAGGACAGCGTGATCGACCCGCCCACCCGGGCCGCCGGCAGGGCGATTCCGGCGGTGGAGCGCGTGAACTCGCTGCGGCCCCAGCTCAGATCGTGCCCGATCGCCTCCGCCTCGATCTCCACCGTCACGCCGAGCTGTTCACCCTCCCAATCGCGCACGCACAGCCTCCCGGCCACCACGAGCGGATCGCCGCGCGCGATGCAGGCCGCCACGCTGACGGCGAGCTCGTCGAACGCCGTGACCGTGAACCAGTTGGACTGCGCGTCGGGGAGCTTCGCCCCCGAGCGCCGTCCGCGCCTGCGGTCGTTCGTCACGAGCCGGAAGCTCGTGATCGGCGCGCCCGCCTCCGGTTCGACGTGCCGCGGGCTCGTCGCCACCGTGCCCTGTACCGTCACCGTCTCTGCCATGTCGTCCCCCGTTTCCGCGGCCTCCCGTGAGGCCGTACGACAACGATGGCCGACCCGCGAGCGGCACGGCGGCGAGAACGGAAATCCGTGGAGAACGCGCGAAAACGGTCAGCCTGTGGAGGACGACCCGGCGAAGGTCAGGCCGCGACCACGTACGGCGCGTACGACGCCCGGATCTTGTTCACCTTGGGCAGCGCGACCGCCAGGCAGTAGCCCTGACCGGGGTTCTTGGCGAAGAAGTCCTGGTGGTAGTCCTCTGCGCGGTAGAACGTCCCCAGCGGCTCGATCGTGGTCACGATACCGCCCTCCCAGTACTCGGACGCCCGCTCGCGCGCCGCCTCGAACTGCGCGCGCTGCTCCTCGCCGTCGAAGAACATCGCCGACCGGTACTGCGTTCCGACGTCCGCGCCCTGTCGATCGAGCTGCCGCGGGTCGTGCAGCGTGAAGAAGACGTCGAGGATCACCTCGGCCGGGATGACCTCCGGGTCGAAGGTCACGGCGACGGCCTCGGCGTGCCCGGTCGTGCCGGTGCACACCTCGTCGTAGTCCGGGTCGACGGTGGTGCCCCCGGTGTAGCCGGACACCACATCCTGCACCCCGCGGAGCACGCGGTAGACGGCGTCGAGGCACCAGAAGCACCCGCCGGCGAGGACGAAAGTCTGCATCGGTCCATCCCTTCGATCGGTCCGGCCTCCATTCTGCTACGCCCACGCCGCCCCACGGGCTTCGCGACGAGATGCGCGACACAGCGCCGCCGCTGCGCGGACAGGACGGTCCGCCCCGTTACCATCGCGGCATGCAGTGGTGGAATGACTTCGTCGATTGGCTCAACTCGTCCGACGCGCAGCCCGCGGTCTTCAACGCCGCGGTCCTCGCGATCGCCGTCATCGTCTCCGGTCTGCTCGCCGCGTGGATCGCGCGCGGCGCCCTCCGTGGACTCCTCTCGCGCACCGACCGTCAGCAGAAGGCCAGCGCGATCGCCGCGCTCGTCGACGCGGCGACCGAGGCGTCCGTCTGGAACTCGCTGACCCCGGCAGAGCAGGTGCTCTCCGACCGCGCGGTGGGACAGGCCGACATCCTCGTGCGGCTCCTGCCGATCAAGGGCTCGGGCATCGCCGCGAACTGGGCGGGCCACCAGCTCGCCGAGATGAAGCGCGCGTCCGCGACGTTCGGCTACCAGCTCGACCCGGCCATCGCGGAGTTCCGCGACCGGCTGATCGAGTGGCAGAACAAGCCGGGCCGCGCGCGCCGCATCTTCCAGGGCGACCTGGAGCGCTGGCGCTTCGAGAGCGCTGACCCGAACACCTCCCTGATGGTCCAGCAGGACGCCTGGGTCGCGCAGCAGCACCACGAGCAGTACACGGCGCCTGCGGCCGCTACGGAGGAGACGGTCCCGGCCGCGACCTACGCCGCCCCTGCTGCCAGCGCTCCCGCGGCGCACAGCGACCCCTCGTTCACGTCCGCCAACTACCCCACCACGGGCGGCGCCAACGACGAGACCCCGCTCCCGGTGTCCGCCTTCGCCGCGGCGGGCGACGAGAACGACACCACCCCGAACCCGCGCTTCGGCCAGCCCGTCGGCTGACCTCCGCGCATCCGAGCCCACCACACGCCAAGGGGCGCCGACCACCCGGTCGGCGCCCCTTCCTCGTTCTCGGGAGGCGTCGCTCAGCGGCTGTAGTCGCCGCGCGTCGTCCACCAGTCGTCGAACATGCTCGCGGGCACCCGCCGCTTGTGCTCGGTCGCCAGGTAGCGCGTCTCGATCGCCGACGCGATCTCGTCCGCGACCTCCTGACCTTCAAGGAAGTCGTCGATGTCGCTGTACTGGATGCCGAGGTTGGCCTCGTCGGTCTGGCCGGGGTCGAGGTCGAGGAGGTCGGCGGTCGGCGCCTTCTCGTAGAGGCGCGCCGGCGCCTCCAGGTGCTCCAGCAGCGTGCGGCCCTGGCGCTTGGTGAGGCCGCTGAGCGGGAGCACGTCGGCGCCGCCGTCCCCGTACTTGGTGAAGAAGCCGGTCACGGCCTCCGCCGCGTGGTCGGTGCCGACCACCAGCAGGCGCCGCTGGCCGGCGATGGCGTACTGCGCCACCATCCGCAGGCGCGCCTTCACGTTGCCCTTGTTGAAATCGGTCATCGCTTCGCCGACGGCGTCGCCGAACTCGGCGTCCACGCCGTCCACGCCGCGCTCGATGTTGAACTCGATGGTGCGCTGCGGCCGGATGAAGCTCAGCGCGAGCTGCGCGTCGTCCTCGTCGTGCTGCACGCCGTACGGCAGGCGCGCCGCGATGAACTCGGCATCGACGCCCTCGGAGGCGAGCCGCTCGACAGCGAGCTGGCAGAGCCGGCCGGCGAGGGAGGAGTCCTGCCCTCCGCTGATCCCGAGCACGAACCCGGAGGCCCCTGTCGCCCTCAGGTAGCGCACGAGGAAGTCGACGCGCTTGGCGACCTCCTCCGCGGCGTCGACGCTCGGCGTCACGTTCAGCTCGTCGATGATCCTGGCCTGGAGTTCACGCATGGTGCCACGATACTGGGCGCGGATTTCGTCCGTGTGAACTCCCCGCGCGCCGGGGCCCCGCTCTACCATCGGCCGCATGAACCCGCTCGTCGGAACGATCGTCCTCGTGCCGCTGCTGGCCGTCGTCGCCGCCCTCGTCGCCTCGGTGGTGGGGAGGGTGGCGAAGATCCCGCTCGTGGTGTTCGAGATCCTGCTCGGCATCCTGGTCGGCCCGAGCGTGCTGGGCTGGGTGCCGGCCTCGGACGCGCTGCACGCGGTCGGGCAGTTCGGCCTGGCCTTCCTGTTCTTCATGGCGGGCAACGAGATCGACTTCCACGCGATCCGCGGCCGGCCGCTGCGCCGCGCCTCCCTCGGCTGGGTCGTCTCGCTGGCCGTCGGCGTGCTGCTCGGCGTGCTGCTCGCGCCGAACGCGATCGCCGGCGTCTACGTCGGGATCGCCCTGTGCTCGACCGCGCTCGGGACGCTCATGCCGATGCTGCGCGACGCCGGCGAGCTGCGCACCCCGTTCGGCCTCGCGGTCACGGCCGTCGGCGCGATCGGCGAGTTCGGGCCGCTGCTGGCCATCTCGCTGTTCCTCTCCGGGCGGAGGCCGCTCGCCGCGGCACTGGTGCTGATCGCGTTCGCGGTGATCGCGGCCGGAGCGGTCTGGTTCGCGGCGCGGGGAGGCCACGAGCGGTTCCACGCGCTCGTGCGCGCCACCCTGCACACCAGCGGGCAGTTCGCCGTGCGCGTCGTGGTGCTGGCGATCGCCGCGCTGGTCGGGCTGAGTCTCGCGCTCGGCCTGGACATGCTGCTCGGCGCGTTCGCCGCGGGCGTCGTCGTCCGCGTGCTGCTCTCCGGCGCCGCCGAGGAGGACGCGAAGCTCATCGAGACCAAGCTGGAGGCCGTGGCGTTCGGCGTGCTGGTCCCGGTGTTCTTCATCGAGACCGGGATCACGTTCGACCTGCGCGGGCTCCTCGGCGACCCGCACGCGCTGCTCCTGCTGCCGATCTTCCTGGTGCTGCTGCTCGTCGTGCGCGGGCTCCCCGGCTCGCTCGCGGCCCCGCGCGGCTCGACGTTCGCCGACCGGGCGTCGCTCACGCTGTTCAGCGCGACCGGGCTGCCGATCATCGTCGCCGTGACGAACATCGGGCTGAAAGACCACGACCTGACACCCGGGACCGCGACCGCGCTGGTCGGCGCGGGGATGCTGTCGGTGCTGATCTTCCCGGTCGTGGCGCTGCTGCTGCGGCAGCGGTCGGCGGACGGCGGGGTTCGGCCTCCGGACCCGGATCGCATCCCGGTCGTGGGCTGAGACGCCGATCACGGCACGCGCGTGACCGCCCTGGCGAGGATGGCCGTGGTGAGCGCCTCCACCGGTTCGCGTGCGGCGGACGGGTTCGAGAGCAGCGTGAAGTCCACGTGGCCGAGCTCCGGGAGGCCGAACCGGTTGGTGACCTTGATCAGGTCGGTGGGGATCAGCGACCGCGGGAACACCGCGACCCCGAGGCCCGCGCGCACGGCGGCGAGGACGCCGTTGACCTCGCGGGTGTTGCAGGTGATCCGCCAGGTGCGGCCGGCGGCCTCCAGCGCCTCGATCGTGATCTGACGGCTGAGGCTCGGCCCCTGGTAGGCGATCAGCGGGACCGGCTGGTCGGGTTCCAGCGCCGTCTTCTCCTGCCCGATCCAGACCAGCTCGTCGGTCGCGACCACGGTCCCGTCGGTCGTTCCGGGGTTCTGCTTGATGAAGATGAGGTCGAGGTGGCCGGCCTTCAACCGCCGGTGCAAGGGGGCGGACTGGTCGACGGTGAGCTCCAGGTTGACCTGCGGGTTCTGCTGCCGGAAGTGCCGGAGGATGCGCGGCAGGGTCGTGATCGCGAGGTCGTCCGCCGCGCCGAACCGCAGCCTCCCGCGCATCGCCGACCCGCTGAAGTAGCTGTCCGCCTCGGCGTGGGCGGCGAGGATCGTGCGGGCGAACCCGGCCATCGCGTCGCCGTTGTCGGTCAGGCGCACCTCCCGGGTGTCGCGCGAGACGAGCTGGCGCTTGGCGGCCTGCTCCAGCCTCCGCACGTGCTGGCTGACGGTCGGCTGGCTGATGCCCAGCCGCTGGGCCGCGCGCGTGAACGAGCGCGTGTCCACGACCGCGAGGAACGTGCGCAGGAGGACGGGGTCGAACATCGGTGCTCCGTTCAGCGGTGTCGGTGTCAGGGCTACTATTCGGAAACCCAATGGGAGTTATAGGTTCAATTCGCTGAAAGAATACCGCCGATTCCGTAGCGTAGAAGGAGAACTCGAACAGACCATACGGAACCAGGAACGCAGGAACGACTCGTGGCGAACTCCACCGCAGCAGCAGCCCCTCCCACCGGCCCCATGCCCACCCTCAGCGCACGGCCGCCGTGGCGCGAGACCTTCATCTCGCTGCGCGTGACCAACTACCGCCGCTTCGCCGCAGGCAACCTCGTCGCCAACACCGCCGTCTGGATGCAGCGCATCGCGATGGACTGGCTGGTGCTCCAGCTCTCCGGCAGCGTGGCCGCGGTCGGCGTCACGGTGTTCATGCAGTTCACGCCGATGCTGCTGTTCGGGCTGTGGGGCGGCGTCATCGCCGACCGGTACTCGAAGCAGCGCCTCCTGATCTGCACGCAGTCGGCGGCGGCCATCCTCGCCGCGCTGCTCGCGACCCTGACGCTCACCCACGCCGTGCAGGTCTGGCACGTCTACGCGATCTCGTTCGTGCTCGGCCTCGTCACCGTCGTGGACAACCCGGCGCGCCAGGTCTTCGTCAACGAGCTGGTCGGCCCGAAGTACCTGCGCAACGCGATCAGCCTCAACTCCTCGATCTTCCAGCTCGGCGGCCTCATCGGCCCGGCGCTCGGCGGCATCCTGATCACCGCGGTGGGCGGAGGCTGGTCGTTCGTGATCAACTCGGCCGCCTGCCTCGCCGTGGTCGGCGCGCTGTTCAGCCTCCGCACGAAGGAGCTGCACCACTCCCCCGCGGCGCCGCGCGGCAAGGGCCAGCTCGCCGAGGGGATGCGGTACGTGCGACGCAAGCCGGTCATCTTCTGGACCGTGGTGATGGTCGCGGTGCTGGCGGTCTTCGCCTTCAACATGCCGGTGTTCCTCGCCGCCTACGCCAACAACGTGTACGACGTCGGGGCGCGCGGCTACGGGATGTTCAACGCGCTCGTCGCCGCCGGGGCGCTCGCCGGGGCGCTGGCCTCCACCCGCCGCACGTCGGTGCGCCTCTCGATGGTGGTCGGCACGGCCGCGGCCCTCGGCATCGTGCAGGCCCTCGCGGGGCTGGCGCCGGACCAGGTCGCCTTCAGCGTGCTCCTCGTCGGAATCGGCGTCGGCAACCTGCTCTTCATCACGGCGGCGAACTCGCTGGTGCAGATGTCGTCGAACGTCCAGATCCGCGGCCGGGTCATCTCGCTGTACATCATGGTGCTGCTCGGCGGCCAGGCGATCGGCGGCCCGCTGATGGGCTGGGTGGTGGAGGCCGTCGGCCCGCACATCGCGATGGTCATCTCCGGGCTGGTGCCCGCGGCGGCTGCTGTCGTGGTCGCGTGGATGATCGCGCGGCACGCCAGCCTCCGGTTGCGGTTCGGGCTGCGCGGGCGGCGGCCGGTGATCGCGATCGTGAACCGGGCAGGCAAGGCCGGGGCGACGCTGTAGGGCCGGGCGTCACCGGACGCCCGAGCCGCCTACGGTATCGTGGAGGCCGCGCCCCCGTAGCTCAGCGGATAGAGCAGGAGCCTTCTAATCTCTTGGTCGCAGGTTCGATTCCTGCCGGGGGCACCACACGTCGTCACGTGCCGCGAGGCGGCGCAAAGTGGGCCCGAAACGCGCGAGGCGGCGGAGAATCAGCCGTCTCGCGGGAGCGTCAGAGGGCGTGGGCGGCTGCGACGAGCACTTGGTTGAGGGTGGGGACGCCCTCGGCGCGGAAGACTTCGGCTCCATCGACACCGAGCACGATCACGGTGGGCGTGGAGCGGATGCCGTCCGTCTCCGCCCGGGCGGGGTCGCGGGCGACGTCGCGCTCTGTCACGCGCAGGCCCGGTACGAGGCGCACCGCCTCGGCGAGCACGGCGCGGGTCTGCATGCACGGCTCGCAGAAGGCCGACGTGTACAGAGTGAGGTCGACCTCCCGGGTGACGGGACGGTCAACGGCGGGTGTCGCTTCCACGACGACCAGTGTACGTCCGGCGAATTCCCGGCGACCATCCCGCGACAGCGCCCGGCGCGTCACCCGCGCGTCACCCCGGCGACCGAGAATCGGGGCGTGAGCAGGACCACCTACACGCGTTACGTGGCCCTCGGCGACTCGATCACCGAGGGGCTCTGCGATCCCGCGCCCGCGCGGCCGGGAGCCTGGCTCGGCTGGGCGGACCGCCTCGCCGGCATCCTCGACGGCGACGCGCGGCTCTCCGGCGGGACCGTCGAGTTCGCCAACCTCGCCGTCCGCGGCAGGCGCATCGCCGACGTGGTCGGCGAACAGGTGCCGGGAGCGCTCGCGCTGCGGCCCGACCTGGTGTCGGTGCTGGTCGGCGCCAACGACCTGATGAGCCCGACCGCAGACCCCGACGCCCTGGCCGAGCGGCTCTCCGACGGGGTGCGGATGCTGCGGGAGCACGGGACGACCGTGCTGCTGGCGAATCTCTTCGACCCGCAGTTCGCGTTCTTCCTCAAGCCGTTCCGCGGGCGCGCCGCGGTGTTCAACGCGAACATCTGGAGCATCGGGCGCGACCACCACGCCGTCGTGCTCGACGTGTGGGGCGTGCGCGGGTTCCGCGACCCGGCGATGTGGGGCGCCGACCGCGTCCACCTCAGCTCGCGCGGACACCGGCTGCTGGCGACGCACGCCGCGCACGCGCTGGGCGTCCCCTACGCGGAGACGACCTCCGCCGACAGCGGAGACGCGGGCGTCGGCGCGGTGCAGGAGCCGCCCACCCCACCGGAGGACCTCCCGCTGCGGACCTGGCTGCGCGTGCACGCGATCCCCTGGGCTGCCAGGCGGCTGCGCGGGATCTCGTCCGGCGACGGGCTCAGCCCCAAGCTCCCGGAGGCGCTGCCGGTGCGCGGCCAGGCGCTGGTCGCCGGCCAGCCGCGGATGGTCGGAGGCCCGCACTAGACTTGCGGGCATGGCTGCCTCAAGTGATCGACTGGTCTGGATCGACTGCGAAATGACCGGACTCGACCTCGAGGTCGACGAGCTCGTCGAGATCGCCGTGGTCATCACCGACTTCGAGCTGAACGTGCTCGACCCGGGGCTCAGCATCGTCATCAAGCCGGACGCCTCCGCGCTCGCCAACATGAACGACTTCGTGCGCACCATGCACACCACCTCCGGCCTCATCGAGGAGATCCCGGACGGCAAGAGCCTCGCGGAGGCCGAGTACGAGGTGCTGGAGTACGTCCTCAAGTACGCGCCGACGGCACGCACAGCTCCGCTCGCGGGCAACACCATCGGCACCGACCGGATGTTCCTCGCCAAGTACATGCCGCGCCTCGACACCCACCTGCACTACCGGAACGTCGACGTCTCCTCCATCAAGGAGCTCGCCCGGCGCTGGTACCCGCGCATCTACTTCAACGCCCCCGAGAAGAACGGCGGCCACCGCGCGCTCGCCGACATCCTCGAGTCGATCCGCGAGCTCGACTACTACCGCGCAGCGGCCTTCGTGGACGTGCCGGGACCCACCACTGAGCAGACCCAGGAGGCCGCCGCAGGTGTGGTGGAAAAATGGGCCGCCAGGATGTACTAGAATCGATGAGTTGCCTCGCGCGGAAGGGCCATCGCAGATGACCCGGAACGCTCGCGGAACATGGTGGGTATAGCTCAGCTGGTAGAGCGCCTGGTTGTGGTCCAGGAGGTCGCGGGTTCAAGCCCCGTTACTCACCCCAAATGATCGAAGGGCACGTAAACGCCCCTAAAACCGTGTTTTAGGGGCGTTTACGTGCCCTTCGGCGGTTAGTCGGCACTCCGGTGCACCACGAAGATCCCGCCGTGCGCCGGGAGGTGGCTGCGCTCGTGGTCCGTCTCGACGTACGCGTCGATGACGGCCACGATCCGGCGGTCCAGCTCGGCGACGTCCTCCGGCGACAGGTGCAGCGAGAAGCGCGCGAACGTCGCGATGGAGGCCGGGCCGGCCTCCGCGAGCTCCTGCTGGAAGGCTTCCACCGGCGCCACGTTCCGGCTGGTGTCCTGCTGGTCCAGCGTCATCGACAGCCACCAGCTCCGCCCGGTCGAACGGTACGGCTTCTCGAGCGCGCCGCTGCCGCCCGACCGCACCGGCGCCGGCTCCAGGAAGCCCGCGGCCACCAGCTGGCGGACGTGGTAGTAGACCGTTCCGGCGTCCTCCCCCAGCCGGTCGGCGAGCTGCTTGTTGGTCAGCTCGCGGTCGCCGCACAGGCGCAGGATGCGCACCCGCAGCGGATGCGACAGCGCCTTGATCTCCGCGACGGAGGCCGGGCGGCGCTTGGCGTCCGGGTCGGCGGACGGGCCGGGCACGCTGCGCGCGGCGGCCTCCTCGGGCGTCTGCGCCTCCTCGGGCTTCTGGTCCGACATACCCCGAGGATACCCGTCTGATTGAGTTTCTTGACATCGATTGAGTTTTCTCAATCATCGTGTCAGGCTGGGCGCGTGACATCGGAACGCGCGGCATCGGCACCACTCGGCTCGCGCTATTGGACGCTCTGGACATCGTCGGCCCTCTCCAACCTCGCCGACGGCGTGATGAAGGTCGCGCTGCCGCTGGTCGCCATCCGCTACACCGACTCCCCCGCGCTCATCGCCGGCCTCACCTTCGCGTTCACCCTGCCGTGGCTGGTGTTCGCCCTCCTCGCGGGCGCCCTCGCCGACCGGTACGACCGGCGCAGGCTGATGCTCGTGGCCAACATCGCGCGGGCGGCGTTCCTCGGGCTCCTCACGATCGCGACGCTCGCGGGGGCCGGGGCGATCTGGCTGCTCTACGCCGCGGCGATCTGCATCGGCGTGGCCGAGACCGTCTACGACACGTCGTCGCAGTCCATCCTCCCGCAGCTCGTGAGCAAGCCCGCGCTCTCCCGGGCGAACGGCCGGCTGTACGCGGCAGAGCTCACCACGAACCAGTTCGTCGGGCCGCCGCTCGGCGGCTTTCTGGTCGCGGCCGGGGTCGGGCTCGCGTTCGGGACGCCCGTGCTGCTCTGGGTCGCCGCGATCGGGATGCTGCTACTCCTCCGCGGGCGCTTCACGACCGACCACCCGCGCACCACCACCATCCGCGCCGACATCGCGGAGGGGCTGCGGTTTCTGCGCGGGAGCACCTTGCTGCGCACGCTCGCGGTCATGGTGGGCGGCTTCAACTTCGCCAGCAGCGCCGTCTTCACAGTGTTCGTGCTGTACGCGGCCGGCCCCTCCTCCGCGATGAAGCTCACCGACCCGGGCTACGGCCTCCTGCTCACCGCCTCGGCGCTCGGCAGCGTCGTCGGCACGTTCCTCGCCGAACCCGCCGAACGGCTGCTCGGCCGCGCGCGAGCACTCACCCTCACGGTCCTCGGCTCGCTCCTGACGGTGGCCACGCCGGCGTTCACCACGAACCCGTACATCATCGGGGCCGGATTCCTCGTCGGCGGCGTCACCGTCTCGATCTGGAACGTCATCACGGTGTCGCTCCGACAGCGCGTGACGCCGCAGCGGCTGCTCGGCCGGCTGAACTCCGCGTACCGCCTGCTGGCGTGGGGCACGATGCCGCTCGGCGCCGCAGCGGCGGGCGTGATCGCCCAGTTCTTCGGCATCCCCGCGGTGTTCCTCAGCATGGGCGTCGTCGCGCTCGCGATGCTGATCGGGATGATCTGGGTCACCGACGCGCGCATGGCGGCGGCCGAGACGGAGGCCGAGGAGGCCGACGAGCGCGACCACGCGGCCTTCGGCGGCTGACCCGCCGGCCGGCGCACGCCGCACTGCCAGGTTCCGGCGCCGGAAGGCCCGCGGAACGACGCCGCGAGAGCGCGCGCACACGACTTTGCCAGCGTTCATGCCCGAGTCGTCCAGAGTGGGCGTCTAACGTGGTCGAACGACGGCAGTGAACGCCGTCTGTGCTGCGCCGTGCGTCCAACCCCCGAACCCCCCGGACGCCACCCCCGAAATCTGGTGCGGCACACCCGCGCCGAACGCCGCGCCTCGGGACCAGCCGGTCCAGTGGCGCTTCCGTGCGTCCCGGCGCGGTTGCCAGCCCGTCCGAGCGCTCTCCCCCGGGAGCGCTCTCAGCCGTGCGCCTCCCGAGAGGGAGGCCGCCCGGCTCGGCGGGGAAAGCCCGACCCAGGAAGTTTATGCTCAGCACTCTCAGCCACGTCGTCCGCTCATCCAACCTCTCCTTCGGCCGCGTCCTCACCGGCGCCGCCGCCATCATCATGTCGGCCAGCATTGTCGCCCCGATGATCGCGCAGCAGCAGGAGAGCGAACGCGCCACCCGCGAACTGTCCCAGTCCACCGGCATCCACCACGACCAGCTCGGCGTCTACAACACGCTGTGGCGCGACCGCCTCGAGGGCATCGCCCAGGTGAGCCTGACCAAGGCGGAGTCGACCGTGCAGGCGAACGCCGCCAAGACGGACGCGACTGCCGCGAAGACCGCGATCGCCGGCCTCGACAACTACAAGAAGCTCGACGACTCGAAGCTCCGCGCGCAGATCGACACCACCGACGCCGCCACCACGGCGCTCGCCGCCGCCGGTGTCGCCGCCGACCAGAAGGCCGCAGCCGCGGCCGCAGCCGCCGCTGCCGCAGCCGCCGCTATCCAGGCGAACGCCAATACGCCGAGCGGCGCGCGCACCGCCGCGCAATCCATCATGGCCAGCAGCTACGGCTGGGGCTCCGACCAGTTCCAGTGCCTCGACAGCCTGTGGACCAAGGAGTCCAACTGGAACTACCAGGCCTCCAACGGCGGCAGCGGCGCGACCGGCATCCCGCAGGCGCTCCCCGGCAGCAAGATGGCCACGTTCGGCAGCGACTGGGCGACCAACGCGACCACCCAGATCAAGTGGGGCCTCTCCTACATCAAGGGCTCGTACGGCACCCCGTGTTCCGCATGGAGCCACTCGGAGGCCATGAACTGGTACTGAGCCGGTTCGACACCTCCACAGCATGAGGGGACGGCGGCCGCGCCGGTAGACTCGCCCAGGTGAGCACCGGCCCGGCCCCCGTCCCCTCCGTCGTTCCCGAGATCCGTGGAGCGCACCTTGTCGGCAGCGTCAACCTGCCCGACGCGGGCGCCGTGTTCGGCGCCGCGAGCGCGCACCTCGGCGACCGGCTCCGCCGCATCCCCGACGGCGAGGTCGGCGAGCGGTTCTACTGGATCCAGTTCCAGACCAAGCGGTTCGACACGATGGCCGGGCTGTCCCGCATCCCGGTCGAGCCGTACTACCTGCGCGGGATCTTCGACGGCCGGCCGTTCCAGCTCGACGCCGACGTCGCGGCGGGCGATCTGGTCTTCCCCGACCTCGGCTACGCGGAGGCCGCACTGGCCTCCTACGCGGAGTTCACGCGGCTCCGGGACGCCGGCACGATCGCGCAGGGCACCCGGTTCCAGGTGTCGCTGCCGACGCCGGCCGCGGTGATCGGCGCCTTCGTCGTGCCGCGCGACCGGGCCGCGCTCGAGCCGGCGTACGAGCGCGCGCTCCTCGGCGAGCTCACGCGCATCCTCGACGGCATCCCGCACGAGGACCTCGCGATCCAGTGGGACACCGCGGTCGAGTTCGCGCTCCTGGAGGGCCGCATCGAGCCGTGGTTCGCCGAGCCGGGCACGGCCGGGGTGCTCTCCGGGGTCGTGGAGCGCTCCGTGCGTCAGGCCGCCGCGGTGCCGGGTGACGTGGAGGTCGGCTACCACCTCTGCTACGGCGACGTCGAGGAGCAGCACTTCGTGCAGCCCGCGGACGCCGGAAACCTGGCGGCGGTCATCGCCGGCATCCTCGCCGACGCGCCGCGGCCGATCACGTTCTTCCACCTCCCGGTTCCGATCGAGCGCGACGACCCGGAGTACTTCGCTCCCCTCGCCGCTCTCGAGCTGCCGGAGTCGACCGAGCTGTACCTCGGCCTCCTGCACCACGAGGACGGCGTGGAGGGCGCGCGGCGCCGTGCCGCGGCGGCGGCGACCGCTCGGCCGCGGTTCGGGGTGGCGACCGAGTGCGGCTTCGGCCGCGGGCCCTCGGAGCGGACGGTCGGCCTCCTCGACCTGCACGCCGCCGTCGCCGAGGCCTGGTGACGATGCCGCTGCACCTGGACGCCGACGCGTTCGAGACGCTCGTCACCGACGAGCTCGACCGGCTCCCCGACGAGATGGTCGACGGGCTGGACAACGTCGTGTTCGTCATCGAGGACCGCCCGGAGGACGGCTCGCTCGACCTGCTCGGCCTCTACGACGGCGTCGCCCTGACCGAACGGGACGCGTACGGCTTCGGCGAGATGCCCGACCGCATCATCCTCTACCGCGAGCCGTTGCTGTCGATCTGCGCCGACGAGGACGAGCTCCGCGACGAGGTCCATGTGACCCTCGTGCACGAGATCGCGCATTACTACGGCATCGACGACGACCGCCTGCACGAGCTCGGCTGGGCCTGAGACCGTCACCGTCAGCGCGCCATCGTGCTAAGGCGCGGGTGAATCCTTCCGAATCCCGCGCAGTCGGAGTCCGAGTACTCCTGAATACCGCCCTCGCCTCGTTGCTATAAACCCCTCACGCGACTCTTCTCTCGCGAGACGCGCCATGCAACGAAACGAAAGGGTGGCAATGCCCACATCCGCGAACACCGTGAAACGCGCGCTTCGCCCCGGACTGATCCTCGCGACGGTCGTCGGAGTCCTGGTGTCGCTCGCCGCGACCTCCGGACCGGCGGCCCCCGCAACGGCCGCGGGCGCCCTCGACTGCTCCGGAACGTCCATCTACGGCCTCGTGCCCGGCACCCTCGGAGCTCCGGACGTCGCGGACCTGCTGAGCATCGACGGCACGTCCGTCGGCGGCGCTCAGCTGAACGCCGCAGTCGCATCGTCGAGCACGTTCAATGGGACGAACCCGAACGGGCTCGGCCTCGCCGTCGGCGGCACGGGAGCGTTCATGGCCTCCGACAACGGAACCGTGATCCAGGGCTACGACGCCGCCACCGGCGACTGGACCGCGTACCAGGGCAAAGCGGCTCCGGGAGGCGGCGTGACGGTCGGCGCGGTCGATCCCAGCACGGGGATCTACTACTTCGGAGACGTCGGCACCAACGGCGTCACCGGTCAGCTCTGGGGCTTCAACACGAAGACGGACCAGATGGTCAGCCCGTCGCCACTGCTCACCTTCCCCGCAGTGGCAGGGCAGAACAACGGCGACATCGCCTTCGACGGCGGCGGCAACCTCTACCTCGTCTTCTCCTCGGCCACCAACGGCTCGCTCGAGGCGATCAGCGGTCCACTCCCGCAGACCGCCGCTGGGGCCGCGACGGTGACACCGGCGACCCTGAGCACGTTCGCCGTCCCCGGCGGCGCCGCCGTCAACGGCATCGCCTTCGACGGCAACGGGACGCTCTACCTGAGCCAGGGCAGCACCAACGGCATCTTCTCGATCGACCCGGGCACCGGCTCCTCCGACGGCAACCTGACACCGCTGCCGGCCTCCCAGACCGGCGCGTCCGGCACCGGCCTGGTGGACCTGGCGAGCTGCGCGTTCCCGCCGGCCGCCAGCGCCCAGAAGAACGTCGTGTCCCGCGTGAATGCGACGGACCAGTTCGCGCTGAGCGTCACCGGCCCCACGGTCAGCCTCCCCGCCACGGCCGTGACGGTGGGCACCGCGACCGGACTGCAGCAGACGGCGGACGGCCGCGTCCTCCAGGCCGGGCCCGCCCTCGCCCGCTTCGGCGACACGTACACCGCCACCGAGACGGCGGCGGGCACGACGAACCTGGCCCAGTACGTCTCGACGTACAGCTGCGTCGACACGGTGAACCCGGGGAACCCGCAGTTCCCGATCACGGGCAGCGGGACCTCCGTCTCCTTCGCGCTGGCGACGTACGCGGGTGAGTCGCCCTCGGTGGTCTGCACCTTCACGAACACGCCGCGGGCCGCATCCCTGTCGCTGACGAAGACCGCGAGCCCCGCGACGATCGCGAACGCGGGCGACACGGTGCACTACACGTACACGGTGACCAACACCGGCAACACGCCCCTGACCGGCATCGGCGTCACCGAGACGGCCTTCACCGGCACGGGGACCGCTCCGGTCCCGAACTGCCCGACCACCACGCTGGCGCCCGGGGCGAGCGAGCAGTGCACCGCGTCGTACGACGCGACCGCGGCCGACATCGATGCGGGCACCATCTCGAACACGGCCGTCGCAGGCGGCCAGGACGCGGTGGCCGGAGCGGTGACCAGCCCGGCTGCGACGGCGGACGTGACCGCCCAGCGGGCGCCGAGCCTGACCCTCGACAAGAAGGCGGACCCGACCAGCATCACCGGCGCCGGACAGCCGATCACCTACTCGTTCGTGGTGACGAACAGCGGCAACGTGACCCTGACCGCCGTCGGGATCACCGAGCAGAGCTTCTCCGGCAGCGGAGGCCCGCTGACGGTGACCTGCCCGGCGGACACCACGCTGGCCGCGGGAGCCTCGCTGACCTGCACCGCTGACTACCAGGCGACGGACGCCGACTACGCCGCGGGCAGCATCACCAACACGGCCGTGGCCGACGCGACCGACCCCACCGGCGCCGGCGTCCGGTCCGCGGAGTCCACTGCGGTCGTCGACGCCATCCGGGTGCCCGTCGAGAACCCGCCCGCGGCGAACCCGCCCGCGGCGAACCCGCCCGCGGCGGACCCGCCCGCGGGGAACCCGTCGCTGGCCCAGACCGGCCTCGACGTGCTGACGTGGCTCGCGCCGCTGGCGGCGCTCCTCGCGCTCGCCGGCACGGGACTCGCGCTGATGACGCGACGCAAGACGGCTCGCGAGCAGGGCTGAGCGGGTGACCGACTGACCGGCTGAGCCGCCGACGCACGATGCCCCGGGAGTCACCGACTCCCGGGGCATCGTGGCGAGCCGTTAGAGCGACTCCTCGTCCTTGTCGGCCTCGACCGGGTCGCTGTCGGGAGCGTCGAAGTGGTATGAGACGTGGCGCTCGCCGTTGACGCTGCGCTCGTCACCCGCGACGTACCAGAACAGCGACTCGAGGCCCTCGACCGCGGCCACCGCCCCGATCCGCTCGTCCACCTTCCCGCCGACCAGGTAGCGCCGCTCGGCCGTCCCGACGAGGGGGCCGTCCGCGTATTCGACGATGTACTCGGTGTCCGAGTGGGATGTCTCGCTCATGGCACCACCGTAGACCCCGAGGGATGCCGGGGTGCAGAGCCGATCGGCCAGTCGGTGACGTCCAGCACGAGGTCGGCTCGCCCCCGCGGGTCCTCGCGGGCCAGGTACTCCTCGAACTCGGACTGCCACTGATCCCAGTGCGACGCGAACGTCGCGCCGTCGCGGTCGAGCGCGCGCGCCTTGCGGAGGGCGTCGTCGGCGTCCAGCCAGATCGCAAGATGCGCCCAGCGGACGTTGGCGGCGGCGAGCGTGCCGCAGCCCTCCACGACGACCGGCGCCGTGCCCGCCACGTCGTGCCATTCGGCCGGGCGCCCGCCGGCCCAGTCCCAGCGCCGCCAGCGCCCGTGCCCGGCGAGGGCGAGCGGCTCGAGGAGGTCGCCGGCCAGCGCGCTGCTCGCGGCGAGGAGGCCGTCCCAGCCCGGGTAGAGGTCGTCCATCCTGACCAGCCGCGGCGCGTCGGCGCCGGGCCAGTGCCGCACGAGCAGGTCGGCGAGGGAGCTCTTCCCTGCACCGCTCGGGCCGTCGATCAGGACGACAGGGGCCGCCTCTCCCCCGGTCGCCTCCATCGCGTCCGCGACCGCGCCGAGGAGCTCGCACAGCTCCGGTCGTTCGTCAGGATCCCAGGACATTCCAGCTCCCCACCGCGATCGCCACAGCCGCCGCCGTGCCCGCGACAAGGAGCGCGACCGCCAGCGTCACCCAGTCCCGCCCGCGGAACACCGAGGGGCGCGCCCAGGTGCGGGCGACCGGCGCGCCGAAGCCGCGGGCCTCCATCGCCGTCGCCAGCTTGGACCCGCGCCGGATCGAGAGCACGAACAGCGAGAACGACTGGCCGAGGAAGCGCCGCAGCGCCCCGGTCTCCGCCACCCCGCGCGCCCGCCGCGCGAGGGTGAGCGCGCGCCAGTCGTCCACGAAGAGCCCCACCAGCCGGAGGCCGGCGAGTCCGCCGAGCACGAAGCGCGCGGGCAGCCTGAGGAGCTGCGCCAGGCCGTCGGCGAGGTCGGTCGGGTCGATGGTCACGAACAGCAGCACCGCGGGCAGCCCGATCGCGAGCACGCGCAGGAAGGTCGCGAGGCCGAGTTGGAGGGAGCCGTCGCTGACCTCGATCGCCCACCAGTGCAGGTAGACGCTGCCGGCGGTCCGGCCATAGAGCACGGTGGTGAGTCCCGCGAGCGGCGCCGCGATCAGGATCGGCGAGGTCCGGACGAGCAGCACGCGCGCCGGGATCGCCGCGAAGCAGAGCAGGACGAGCTCCAGCCCGAGAGCCACGCCCGCCGACACCGGGTCGATGGAGACCAGCAGCACAGCGGTTACGATCAGCGCGGCGCCCAGCTTGGACACCGGGTTGAGGGTGGCGAGCGGGCCGCTGCGGACGGGTTCGGCGATGGTCACGCGACCGCCTCCCGCCTGGTGTCGAGCCGCAGCCCGTCGGCGCCGATGGCCGAGGCGAACTCGGCGTCGTGGGTGGCGGCGACGACCGCGTGGCCTTCGTCGCGCAGCCCGGCGATCAGCTCGACGAGCCGGCGCCAGGTGTTCGCGTCCTGGCCGTACGTCGGCTCGTCCAGGACGAGGAGGCGCGGGCGCGTCGCGAGCGCGGTCGCGACCGACAGGCGGCGCTTCTGGCCGCCGGAGAGCGTGAACGGGTTGGCGTCCGCAAGCGCGGCGAGGCTGAGCGCCTCCAGCAGCTGCTCGACGCGAGCGGCGATCTCCCCCTGCGCGAGCCCCAGAGCACGGGGCCCGGCGGCGAGCTCGTCGCGCACGGTGGAGGCGATGAACTGGTGCTCGGGGTTCTGGAAGACGGTACCGATGCGCGTCAGCAACTCGCGCGAGCGCCAGACGCCGGGATCGGAGGCCGCGCCGGCCGCCAGGGCGGGTGCGGCGGTGAGGGTTCCGCCCAGGGCGGGCATCAAGCCGCCCAGGGTGAGCGCCAGCGTCGACTTCCCGACCCCGCTCGGGCCGGTGAGCGCGAGAGCCGAGCCTTCGGCGATCGCGACGTCCGCCCGGAACGGGAGCGCGTGCGCCAGCAGGTCGCCGCCGCGCTCTGCTCGCCGTCGGGCGCGACGGCCGGCGAACAGCGGCGACCGTCCGACGGCGAGCGAGGCGGCCTCCAGCAGCGGCGCCCCCTGCGCGACCGGACGTGCGGCGGGCACGGGCTCATCGGGCAGCCAGACGCCGGCCTCCCGCAGCCGTCCCGCGGTGTCGGCAAGCACCGTCTCGGGTGCTCCGTCCGCGAGCACGCCGCCCGCGGCGTCGAGCACGATGACCCGGTCCACCAGGTCCCGCCAGACGGCGACCCGGTGCTCCACGACGATCAGGGTCGCTCCGGTCCGCCCCAGTACGGCGGACACGGCGTCCCTGACCTCCCGCGCGCCATCCGGATCGAGGTTCGCGGTCGGCTCGTCCAGCAGGAGCAGGCCGGGACGCATCGCGAGCAGGCCCGCCAGCGCGAGCCGCTGCTTCTGGCCGCCGGAGAGCTGCGCGGTCGAGCGGTCCAGCGGGAGGTCGAGCCCGACCGCCTCCAGTGACCAGCGCACGCGTGTCCACAGCTCGTCGCGCGGGACGCCGAGGTTCTCGCACGCGAACGCCACATCGTCGCCGACGCGCGCGAGGATCACCTGCGCGTCCGGGTCCTGCAGCAGCAGCCCGGAGGCGCCGCGCGCCTCAGCGGGATGCCGGCCGCCGACGCGGAGGTCGCCCTCCGCCTCGCCGTCGTCGTCGCCGCCCAGCACGCCGGCGAGCCCGGCGAGCAGGGTCGACTTGCCCGCGCCGGACGCGCCGAGCAGCAGCACCCGCTCCCCCGGCTCGATCGACAGGCTCAGCCCGCGGACCGCCCAGGCCTGGCGGCCGGCGTGCCGCCAGCCCCAGTCGCCGACGTGCACGGCGACCGGGGCCGGTGGAGCACCGGCCGGACTCAGTTGCGGCATGACAGCCTCCCGGCCGTCGCCTAGACCCGCCCCGTGACCTCGCGGCCCGCGGCGAACCGGCCCAGCGCCCCTGTACGAGCGATCGCCTTGACCAGCAGCCAGGACCCGAGACCGGCGACGACGATGCCGGAGATGGTCGTCGTGATCGTGTAGACGACCACGAACTCCGGCTTGGCGCCGGGGTAGGAGTAGATCAGGTCGAGGATCGACTCGGCGAGGCCGGTGCCGGCGCCCGCGATCAGCGCGGTCACCAGATTCCAGCGGGCGTAGAGGAACAGCGCGAAGACGATCTCCGCGCCGAGGCCCTGCACCACGCCGGACAGCAGCGTGGCGAAGCCCCACTGCGTGCCGATCAGCATGGAGACGACGGCCGCGACGACCTCGCCGTACAGGGCGGCGCCGGGCTTGCGGACGATGAGCGCGACGAGCACGCCGGCGAACAGCCACGGGCCGTTCAGGATGCCCTGGAAGCCGGGGAGGACGGCGGTCACCGGGCCGGAGATGGGGTTGTAGGCCTGACCCCAGACCCAGAAGACGACGCCGGCTGCGACGGCGACGACGCTGGCGACGACGATGTCGACGACCCGCCAGCGGAGGATGCGCTTGGACGGCGCGGAGACGGACGAAATGGTTGCGTGCACTGTTCGTGCCCTTTCTGTTCAGAAATGGGGCACGGGATTGTGAGATGCCTCCCTGCGCTGGCATGACCCAGATCAGGTTCGACGGTCGAAACTTGGAGAAGCTTCCTCTCAGCCCGGCTCACCGGACTCCCGTGTTCAGGAGCCCAGTGTAGTCCCGGGGCGAGGCTTGCTGCTGCCGCGTTACCGCTTGAGCGCGCGGATGACCCGCGCCCAGGCGTGGCCGGCCACCCACACGAACGGGATGGCGACCGCGAGCAGCGTGATGAGGTTCGGCCGGAACCGCACGCCGGTCTCGTCGCTGATGTACGCGCCGAACGGGACAGCGGCGCCGCCGCCTCCCGCACCTCCCGGCGCCGAGTCGTCGCCCGGGCCTTCACCCGCGCCGAAGCCGAACTGCACGGCGGCGACGGGCACGATCGTGGTGCCGTCGACGACGATCGGCTCGCCGTAGACCGACTTGATTCCGGAGGAGCTCATCGTCTCGGCGAGCTTGAGGGAGAGGTTCGTCATGGGTTCACCGTACCCGGCGGGTCCCGGCGCGACCAGGGCCGGTGAGGGTCGGGGCGGCTGAGCGTCGGGGCTGAGGGTCGCGGGCGCTAGTCGCTCAGCCAGCGCGGGTTGCGGCCGTCGCGCTCGGCCTGCTCGGCGTCGCGCGACCTCCGCACCAGCGAGGCCGGCCCGATGGCGCCGCGGCCGAAGCGCGCGCTGACCGCGTCGAGCGTGCGCTCGGCCTCCCGCCACTCCTCGTCCGGGTCCCAGAGCGCGAGCGCGTCGCCGCCGGCGTCGGCGAGCTGCTCCGCGCGGACGCCGATCAGCCGGATCGGGGTGTCCTTCAGGCGGAGGTCGAGCGCCTCGAAGACGTCCCAGGCCTCCTCGAACAACCGCCGCCCGACGTTGGTCGGCTCGGCGAGGGTGCGCGAGCGGGTGATGGTGCGGAAGTCGGAGAAGCGCACCTTGAGGGCGATGGTCCGGCCGACCATCCCGTGCTTGCGCAGGCGCTCGCCGACCCGCCCGGAGAGCCGCAGCAGCTCGCGGCGCAGGGTGTCGGCGTCCTCCACGTCGACCGAGAACGTGTTCTCGTGGCCGATGCTCTTCTCGCGGGACGCCGTGACGATCCGCCGAGGGTCGCGGCCGTTGGCGAGCTCGTGCAGCCGGTGCGCGGTCGCGTCCCCGACGGCGCGCTGCAGGACGGTCAGCGGCGCGTCGGCCAGGTCGGCGACGGTGCGCATGCCCATTCGCTCCAGGGAGGACTGCGTGCTGGCGCCGACGCCCCAGAGCGCGCCGACCGGGAGCGGTCGGAGGTACGCCACCGTGTCGGCCGGCGGGATGACGAGCATCCCGTCCGGCTTGGCGTGACCGGAGGCGAGTTTGGCCATGAATTTCGTGCCGGCGACACCGACCGAGCAGGTGAGGCCGGTCTCCTCCTTGACGCGCGAGCGGATGAGCTCGGCGATGCGCCGGGGCGACCCCAGCAGCCGGCGCGCTCCGGCGACGTCGAGGAACGCCTCGTCGATGCTGAGCGGCTCGACCAGCGGCGTCACCTCGTGGAAGATGTCCATCACCTTGCCGGAGTACTCGGTGTACTTCTCGTAGTGCGGCGGCAGGATGATCGCGGTCGGGCACAGCCGCAGCGCCTGGGAGACCGGCATGGCGCTGCGCACGCCGAACCGGCGCGCCTCGTACGTCGCGCTCGTGACGACCCCGCGGCCGCCCGCGTGGCCGACGATCGCGGGCTTGCCTCGCGCGTCCGGGCGGTCGAGCAGTTCGACGGAGGCGAAGAAGGCGTCCATGTCGACGTGCAGGATCGTGGCGTCGGCGTCGTCGACGTCGGCGGTCGTCACCCGCCGGTCGCTGCCGTCCGCCCTACCCACCGAGAACACCTCCCACTGTGCACACCTCTGATAGGGCAATCCTCCCATCCGGCCACGACATCCGGCCCGCATCCGCCCGGACGCGGCGCTAGCGTGGAGGCATGGAATTCAGATACCTCGGCAACTCCGGTCTCAAGATCTCGGAGATCATCTACGGCAACTGGCTCACCCACGCCTCCCAGGTCGAGAACGAGACGGCGACGCAGTGCGTCCACGCCGCCCTCGACGCCGGCATCAGCACGTTCGACACCGCGGACGCGTACGCGAACACCGCAGCAGAGCAGGTGCTCGGCGACGCCCTGAAGGGCCAGCGCCGGCAGTCGCTCGAGATCTTCACCAAGGTCTACTGGCCGACCGGCCCGAAGGGCCACAACGACACCGGGCTCTCGCGCAAGCACATCCTGGAGTCCATCGACGGCTCGCTCACCCGGCTCGGCACCGACTACGTGGACCTCTACCAGGCGCACCGCTTCGACTACGAGACGCCGCTCGAGGAGACGATGCAGGCCTTCGCCGACATCGTGCGGCAGGGCAAGGCGCTCTACATCGGCGTGAGCGAGTGGACGGCCGACCAGCTCCGCGCAGGCCACTCGCTGGCGAAGGAGCTCGGCTTCCAGCTCATCTCGAACCAGCCGCAGTACTCGATGCTCTGGCGTGTCATCGAGAAGCAGGTCGTCCCGACCTCCGCCGAGCTCGGCGTCTCGCAGATCGTCTGGTCCCCCGTCGCCCAGGGCGTGCTGACCGGCAAGTACCTGCCGGGCGCGCCCCTCCCCGAAGGCAGCCGCGCGGCGGACGACAAGGGCGGCGCGAACGCGATCAAGGGCTTCCTGCGCGACGACGTGCTCACCTCCGTGCAGCGGCTGAAGCCGATCGCCGACGAACTCGGCGCGACGATGGCGCAGCTCGCGATCGCGTGGGTGCTGCAGAACCCGAACGTGTCCGGCGCGATCGTCGGCGCGTCCCGGCCGGAGCAGGTGGCCTCCAACGTCAAGGCCGCGGGCGTCCGGCTCAGCGGCGACGTGCTCGCCCGCATCGACGAGGCGGTCGGGGACGTCGCTGTGACCGACCCGGCGGAGACGACCTCCCCGGCGCAGCGGGTGGCCTGACTCATACCAGCGCGGCGCTCACACGAGCGCCGCGACGAGCGGCCGGAACCAGTCGCGGAACGCCTCCGAGTCGTCGCGCAGCGAGGTGCTGACGACGACCGTGTGCGGGCCGACGATCCACGCGCCGCGCTCGGCGAGCGGGAGCACGTCGATGTCCAGGCGGAAGTAGCCGGCCTGGCGTCGGAGGTCGTGCTCCCGCTCGTGGACCACGTCCACGATGTCGGCGGCGCGGGTGGCGTGGTGCTCGATGCTCGCTCGGGCGTACTCGGCGCGGCGCTCGCGCGCCCAGCGCGCCGCCGTCTCGTGCTGGGCGAGCACGATGTCCTGCAGCTCGATCGCGCGGTCGAGCGCGGCGAAGTGCGGAGGCTGAAGCAGCGGGGTGATCGGGCGGTGCTCGCGGTCGGCTGCGCGCTCGAAGAGGGCGTGCCACTGGGTCTCCAGCACGTCCTTCGCAGCAAGGGTCGTGCCTCGCCCGCTCCGCTCCGCCGACCCGTGCAGAGCGGGAACGACCGCCGGCGACACCCGCGGGAGGACGGGCTCGCGGGTGTTGTCGAGGCCCACGAGGTCGCGCAGGGCGAGCGCGATCAGCAGGTCCCAGGGACAGTCCTCGGTGACCTGCCATCGAAGGGTGCCCTCGACGAACATGCCGTCATTGTAAGAGCAGCCGGTGACCGCCAGCAGTGCACCGGTTCCTGCGTTCAGCCGCGCCGGTCGAGCTCGGCGATCAGGCGCAGGACGGTGCGCTGGTTGCGTCCCGTCGCCACCGGCCCGATGGCGCGCCAGAACGCGGCGGGCACGACCGATTTGGAGACGCCGAGCGGGCTCCACTGGTAGATCGCGCGGTCCCGCAGACGGACCACCTCCGGGGCGAGGTCGGCGTCGGCGGGCGCGCTCACGCCGGCGGGCAGGTCGTGGTCGAGGAAGGTCACGACGAGCCGGGAGTCGTCGTCCGCGATGTCCACCAGCGGGTTGTCCGCCGCGATCCGGCGGAAGCGGTCCTCCGGCAGCAGGACGACGCCGGCGGACACGCCGGACGACTCCGCCAGCGCCGCGCTGACGGCCTCGGCCTGCGCGGCGGTGGGTGCGCCCGGCCCGCGGAAGACGACGTTCCCGCTCTGCAGCAGGGTGACCACGTCCTCGAAGCCGGCCGCCTCGAACGCGGCCGCCAGGTCGGCCTTCGCGACGCGCGCGTTGCCGCCGACGTTGATGCCGCGGATCAGGCCGACCCCGAGCACGGCTCAGGCCTCCGCGGGCTCGGCGGCCACCAGCAGCACCGCCGGGATGGTCGCCTTCTCGTACGGACCGCTCCCGTCGCGGCGGAGCTGCGGCTCGCTGAACGCGACGACCCAGTGCGTGTAACCGTCGTTCGGCAGGGAGACGTGTCGGAGGCTGCGATCCCCGTTGGCGATGATCACCCCGGTCGGTTCCCCCGGCCAGTCGTCGGGCGTCGGCGGCTCCTGCTCGACGACGTACACCTGCACGCCGACGCCCAGGGACGGCGTCGCCGCGCGGGGGTCGCGGGGCGGGCGGGGACGATCACGCTTCCACATGGCTCAAGCATCCCATCTCAGTGCGACGTCGATGGCTCGGTCCTCCCCCGCTCCGGGTCGAGCAGGCGGCGCAGGGCGCCCCGCTCGACGACGGTCCAGGCCGTCGTGGTCAGGATGTACACGGCCGCGGCGAGCGGCACGAACGCCGCGAACACCACCGTGACGTACGGCAGGAACGACAGCGCCCGCACAACGCCGGTCGGCGGCGGCGTGCCGTCCGGCTGCGGCAGCGCGAGCACCCGCCGCGACACCGTGGTCACGGCGGCGATGAGCACGAGCACGCCCGCGTAGACCAGGAACGCGGGCCAGACCGGGCCGGCGCCGGCGAGGCCGACGAAGCTCGTGCCGAGCGGCGCGCCGAGCACGTGCGCGTCGAGCAGGGCGTTGGCGTGGCCGGCGATGGTGGCGTGCGTGAACAGCGCGTAGACCAGCGAGATGACGGGGAGCTGCGCGAGCAGCGGCAGCATCCCGGCGAACGGGGAGGTGCGCTCTGCCTGGTAGAGCTCCATCGTCTTGCGAGCGAGCGCCTCCCGGTCCTTCCCGTGCGTGCGCTGGAGCTCGGCGAGGGCCGGGGCGAGCCGGCGCCTGGTGTACTCGGCGCGCACCTGGCTGACGCCGACGGGGAGGAGGAGGGCGCGCACGATCACCGTCAGGACGACGATCGCGACGATGCCGGCCGCAGCGCCCGCGACGGGCTCCACGGCGGCGGAGAGGGCGGTGACGAAGCCGTAGGCCGCGTCGAGGATGGCCGCGATCGGCGGCCATGAGAAGAAGTCCATGAGTGGTATCCCTGCTGTCAGAACGAAACGAAGACGTCGTCTGGCCGCGCAGGGGCGAGAAGCGCCCGGCTACGCGACCGGCAGGAGGATGCCGGGGGCTCGCGGGCGCGGACGGCCGTCGGCGTCCGGGTCGGCCTGGCTCTGCAGCAGCCAGCCGGCGGCGGGCTGCAGCGGGTTCGACCAGACGGCGCGCACGCGCAGGGAGGCCGCCAGCGCGGCGACCGAGCGCACGACCGCCGTCGCGGCGACCGCGACGATCCCGATCGCGCCGGCCAGGCCGGCGAGGGCGACGAGCCCGGAGAGCCCTCCGGGCCAGGCCGCGGAGTGCCACAGCACCGACAGGCCGGAGCCCGGCGCGAAGAAGCGCGCCACGAACTCCAGCAGACCGGTCATGTGCACGACGGTAACGCATCCCCCCGCCGGGCCGCGCCCACGTTCGCCGTGAGCGGAGCGGGGCAGAACAGGAGCAAGATGGAGGCATGAGTCGAATCGCGATCGTCGGAGCCCACGGAAAAGTCGCCCAGCAGCTCATGCGGGTGCTCTACGACCGGGGGGACGAGTTCGTCGGCCTCGTCCGCAGCGACGAGCACGCCGACGACGTCTACCGCCTCGGCGGCGAGGGCCACGTCCTCGACATCGAGCAGGCCGACTCCGGCGCGATCGCGATGGCTTTCGTCGGCTGCGACGCTGTCGTGTTCACGGCGGGCGCCGGGCCCGGCTCCGGCGTCGCCCGCAAGCGCACGGTCGACTACGCCGGCTCGGTGAAGTCCGCAGAGGCCGCCGCCTCCACCGGCATCCGCCGGTTCGTGCAGGTGAGCGCCTGGGGCGTCGACGGCCCGGTGGCGGAGGACGCCGACCCGCAGTGGCGCGCCTACGTCGAGGCCAAGCGCGACGCCGACGCCGACCTGCGCGCCTCCGGGCTGGACTGGACCATCCTGCGCCCGGGCGGACTGACCTTCGACGAGGGCACGGGCCAGGTGCAACTCGGCGAGAGCGTGCCGCGCGGCACCATCGCACGCGAGGACGTCGCCCGGCTGATCGCCGTCTGCCTGGCCGAGCCTGCCACGATCGGCCGCACCTGGGAGGTCGTCTCCGGCGATGTCCCCATCGAGGAGGCCGTGCGCACGCTGACGGCGGCCCCCTAGGCTCGTGTCTGTGAGTGGTTACAGCGATCGTCCCTGGGTCTCCGCCTACGCGCCAGGTGTCCCGGCCGACATCGAGCTGCCGGAGGGCTCCCTCGCCCACCTGATCGACGACTCGGTGGCGACCTACGGCAAGCACGTCGCCCTGGAGTTCTTCGGCGCGACGACGACCTATGCCGAGCTCGGCGACCAGATCGCCCGCGCCGCGGAGGGCCTGCGCAAGCGCGGCGTCCGCAAGGGCGACCGGGTCGCGCTGGTGCTGCCCAACTGCCCCCAGCACGTCGTCGCGTTCTACGCGGCGCTGCGGCTCGGCGCCGTCGTGGTGGAGCACAACCCGCTCTACACGCCGCGCGAGCTCCGGCACCAGTTCGAGGACCACGGCGCGACCGTCGCGATCGTCTGGGACAAGGTCGTGCCGACGGTGCAGGACCTCCCGGCCGACCTCGGCGTGGCGACCGTCATCTCGGTGGACATCACCCGCGGGATGCCCGCGAGCAAGCGCTTCGCCCTCCGCCTCCCCGTGCCCGCCGCGCGCAAGGCCCGTGAGCAGCTCACTGCGAAGGTGTCGGGCGCCGTCACCTGGGAGTCGCTGGTGTCGTCCCGGCGGCTGAAGGCCTCCGTGCCGCGGCCGGAGCGCGACGACCTGGCGCTCATCCAGTACACCAGCGGCACCACCGGGCGGCCGAAGGGCGTCATGCTCAGCCACCTCAACCTGGCGGTCAACGCCGCGCAGGCACGCGCGTGGGTGCCCACGATCGAGCGCGGCACCTCGGTGGTGTACGCGGTCCTGCCGCTGTTCCACGCCTACGGGCTCACACTCTGCCTGACCTTCGCCATGAGCATGGGGTCGCGGCTCGTGCTCTTCCCGAAGTTCGACCCCGACCTCGTGCTGGATGTCGTGAAGAAGCGGCCGGCGACCTTCCTGCCCGCTGTGCCGCCGATCTACGAGCGGCTGGTGCAGGCCGCCGAGAAGCGGAAGGTGTCGCTCTCGGGCATCGACATCGCGATCTCCGGCGCGATGAGCCTCCCGCAGACCATCGTGGACCTCTGGGAGTCGAAGACCGGCGGCTACCTGGTGGAGGGCTACGGGCTCTCCGAGTGCTCGCCCGTGCTGATGGCGAACCCGGTCGGCGCGACCCGCAGGGCCGGCACGGTCGGCCTCGCGCTGCCCGGCACCGAGCTGCGCGTCGCCGACCCGGAGGACCCGGCGGTCGAAAGAGGGTTCGGCGAGGAGGGCGAGCTGCTCGCTCGCGGACCCCAGGTGTTCTCCGGCTACTGGCGCAACGCCGACGAGTCCGCCAAGGTGCTCACCGCGGACGGCTGGTTCCGCACCGGCGACATCGTGACGATGGACGAGGACGGCTTCGTGCGGATCGTCGACCGGATCAAGGAGCTCATCGTCACCGGCGGCTTCAACGTCTCCCCGACCGAGGTGGAGGACGCGCTGCGCAGCTTCGAGGGCGTCGCGGACGTCGCCGTGGTCGGCCTCCCGCACCGCCGCGGCGGCGAGGACGTGGTCGCGGCCGTCGTCATGGAGCCGGGCGCGTCGTTCGACGAGGAGGCCATCCGCGCCTACGGCCGGGACTGCCTGACCGCGTACAAGGTGCCGAAGCACGTCGTGCAGGTGGACGAGCTGCCGCGCAGCATCGTCGGCAAGGTCATCCGCCGGAAGGTCCGCGACCAGCTCGTGGCGCAGCAGGAGGCGGCGGGCTCCTGAGGTGTTCGGGCGTCAGCCGATCGGAAAGACCAGCAGCGACCCCGTCGCCGTCGCGACCGTCTTCCCGCTGCCGTCCGTCACCACGCCGTCCGCGAACGCCACCCGGTTGCCCGGCTTGGTCACCGTCGCGCTGCAGGTGAGCGGGCCGCTGCCGGCGAACACCGGGCGGAGGTAGTTCACCTTGATCTCGATCGACGTGTAGCCCTGGCCCTGCGCCAGCGTCGACTGCACCGCGCAGCCGATCGCCGAGTCCAGCAGGGTGCACACCAGTCCGCCGTGCACGGTCCCGATCGGGTTGTAGTGCGACTCGTCCGGCTCGCAGACGAACACCGCGCGCCCGGTCTCGGCCTCCGTCAGGGCCATCCCCATCAGCTTCGCGATGGGCGGGGGCGGCAGCTCCCCCGCGATCATCTTCTGTAGGTACGCGAGGCCGCTCACCGTCGGCATGACGGCGACGCCCGGCGCGGGGTCCTCCCAGTGGACGGTTCGGCTGCGTTCGCTCACTCACTCCCCTTCCGCGGGAGGTCGGGATCGGCCGGCGGCAGGTCCGCCGGCTCGTCGACCTCTTCGAGCGTATCCGCATTGACCGGGGTCTGCCCTTCGGGGAGGTTGGAGAAGTCGGGCGCGATGACCGTCGCGGGCAGGCGCGCCGCCACCGAGCCGAACACCGAGTCTGCGCCGACCACCTCGGGCGCGAGCACGATGTCGTCGCTCCTGCGCGGCAGGGTGAGGCCCTTGAAGTAGTCGGGCCGGATGATCCGCCAGACGATCATCAGCACGACGCCGATCAGGATGCCGCCGATGCCGACGACGGCCTCCGCGCCGATCCCGAAGATGGTCACGTTCTTCCCGTTGGCGTCCTGCAGCCAGTCGGGCGCCGCGAACTGGATCACCCCGTAGATGAACACCGCGACCAGCATCACGCCGCCGAGCACCGGGAACAGCCCGCGCATGATCGCGTGCCGGAAGCTCGTGAACAGCGTGCGGCGGTAGTACCAGACGCAGGCGAACCCGGTGAGGCCGTAGTAGAACGCGATCATCAGGCCGAGCGACCCGATCAGGGCGGTCAGGAGGGTGACGCTGATGAAGGTGAACAGCAGGTAGAACGCCGCCGAGGCGATCCCCATGCCGACCGTCGACCAGGTGGGGGTCAGGAACTTCGGGTGGATCTTCGCGAACTTCTCGGGGATGGCCTTGTAGACCGCCATCGACAGGGTCGTGCGCGCCGTCGGCAGGATCGTGGTCTGGGTGGAGGCCGACGCGGACGTCAGGATCGAGAACCCGAGCAACGTCAGCAGGATGGAGCCGAGCGGACCGCTGCCGAACAGCGTCGGCCCGATCGCCGAGAACACGTCGGCCGAGTTGGCCGGGTTGGCGAGGCCGATGCCCTTGTCTCCGACCCCGGCGAAGGCCACGGTGGCGACGGTGACGACGGCGTAGGTGGCCAGCAGGAGCAGGGTGCTGATGACGGCCGCGCGGCCCGGGGTCTTCTCGGGGTTCTTGGTCTCCTCGTTGATCGACACCGCGGTGTCCCAGCCCCAGTAGATGAAGATCGCGGTCAGCAGCGCGGGGGCGATCGTCTTGCCGAAGTCGAGGGTGAACGGGTTGAACCACGACCACTGCGGGATCAGCGAGTACGGCTCCGCGTTTCCGGTGTAGACCTTCACCAGCGCGAAGGCCGCGAAGAAGATCAGGATGACGATCTCGAAGCCGAGCAGGACGTACTGCACGCGCGCCGACACCTCGATGCCGCGATAGCAGATCCAGGTCATCAGGGCGATCCAGATCAGCCCGGCTATCGTCACGGCGCCGGCGTTGTTGGCGAGCGCCGCGACGCCGGGGAGGCCGAAGCCGCCGATGAACGTGAAGGAGTAACTGCCGGCGATCTGCGCCAGGTTCGACATCACGATGATGTCGGCGATGACGATCCCCCAGCCGCCCATCCAGCCGGTGATCGGGCCGAAGGCTCTCGCCGCCCAGGTGAAGGTCGTGCCGCAGTCCGGCTCGGCCTTGTTGAGCTCCGCGTACGCGACCGCGATCAGGTACATCGGGATGAACGCCAGCAGCACGATGCCCGGCGCCTTCACGCCGGCCGCGAGCGTCCCGCCGACGACGATGAAGCCCAGGCTGGCCGCGAGGCTGTAGGCGGGAGCGGTGGACGCGACGCCCACCACGACGCTCGACACCAGGCCGAGCGCGCCCCCCTTCAGGCCCTTGTTCCCGGCCTCGTCTGGCACGGTTGGACGGGTGGATGTCATGGCAACACCTCCGGTGACTCGGGTCCGCTCGGCGATGAGCGGGCCACCGGACGACAGCGTAGCTCCGAAGCGGGCCGCGCAGGTTGCACGTTCTCACAGACAACCGGAGCACAGACAGTCAGGAGCAGAGACTGCTCGGTGCGCAGACAGCGGGAAGCGGCCGGAATCGGTCAGGCTCCCGGCGCCGTGGCGAGCCGAGCCAGCCGCCTCCGGGCCGCCAGCTCGGCCTGCGTCCGCGGCCCGAGCAGCACCTGCGCTCCCCCGAGCACGGCGGCCGTCGCGCCGTGGATCGGCAGCCGGTCGGTCACGGGCAGCCCGAGCAGGGCACGGTGCCGCGGCTCCATCGTGGAGACCGCGGCGCGGAACAGCACCCGGTACGACGGCCGCAGCGTCCAGCGCAGCGGCGCACGCCGGATGAAGCGCACGACCTCCTCCACCTCCGGACCGCCGCGCAGCTCCCCCGCGTCGGTCACCGCGTCGATGCGGGCGCGCAGGCCGGCGGCGGTGCGCGGCGGGTCGCCGACGCCCATCAGCTCGGCCGCGGTCGCCCACTCGTTCACGTACCCGTCCGCTCCACCCGGGATCGGCGACCCCCAGCGCTCGTGCGCGGTGAGGAAGGCGTCGGTGAAGGCCAGGTGCACCCACTCGGCCAGGTCGGGATCGTTCGCCGTGTACGGGCGGGTGACGCCGTGCCCGTCGACGTAGCTGCCGTGCACGCGCTCGTGCAGGGTCTTCACCAGCTCCGAGCCGGCGACGGCCTGGCCGCGGCTGCCGAAGGTGACCGTGTGGATCCACTGGATCGTGCCGGCCAGCCGGCCCAGCGGGTCCTCGCGGTAGCGGGAGTGCTCGCGCACGCCGGCGAGGGCGCCGGGATGCAGCGCCTGCAGCAGCAGCGCGCGGACTCCCGCGACGAGCGTCGGCATCCCGCCGTGCACCGTCCAGGCGGCGCCGCCCGCGGGGAAGAAGCCTTCGTCCTCGCCGGCCTCCAGGCGCAGCACCCAGCCTGGGACGCGGTCGGAGCGCCCGGACAGCGTCTCGATCAGGTGCGAGCGCACCGGGCCGAGGAGGCGGTCGACACCGGCACCGGTCATCGCGGTGCGAACTCCTGACCGAGCCCGTCGATCACCTGCGCGGACGGGAGCCCGCCCAGCAGCCGGCCGGGAAGCAGGATCTTGGACCGGCGCACGCCGGACCCGATGATGACCAGGACGCCGTCGGCCGCCACGCGGGAGTCCACCAGCAACGGCCACTCGGCCGGCAGCCCGATCGGCGTGATGCCGCCGTACTCCATCCCGGTCAGCTCGACGGCGCGCTCCATCGGGAGGAAGGACGCCTTTCGGACGTCCAGCAGCCGCTTGACGGTGTTGTTCACGTCGGCGCGCGTGGTGGCGAGCACGACGCAGGCGGCGATCCGCTCGACGCCCTCGCGCTTGCCGCCGACCACCACGCAGTTGGCGAGCGTGTCGGCGCTGAGACCGAACTGCTCCTGCGTCGCGGCGGTGTCGGATACGTCCGGGTCGATCTCCACGACGCCGACCTCGTCGAGCCAGCCGAGCTCCGTCAGGGTCGCGAGGGTGGCCGGGGCCAGCAGGTCGGTGCGGGAGGAGGCGGGGGCCGTGGTCAGCCCGCCGAGTGTGAAGACGCCCATGCGCTCAGGCTAGCGCGCCTACTCGTGTGCCCGCCCTCCACGTCGTCGAGGGGTCGCGACACGCCGTTCCCGTCCGCGGACGGCGGCGTGTTGCGACCCCTCGATCCGCGGCCTACTGCGAGGCGCGCTCCAGCACCAGCTCGCGGACGCGGGCGGCGTCCGCCTGGCCCTTCATCGCCTTCATGACGGCGCCGATGACCGCGCCGGCGGCCTGCACCTTGCCGTCGCGGATCTTCTCCAGCACGTCCGGCTGCGCTGCGAGCGCCTCGTCGATGGCCGCGATCAGCGCGCCGTCGTCGGAGACCACCGCGAGCCCGCGGGCGTCCACGACCTCCTGCGGAGCGCCCTCGCCCGCGACGACGCCCTCCAGCACCTGGCGGGCCAGGCGGTCGGTGAGGGTGCCCTCCTCGACCAGCGCGGCCAGCTCGGCGACGTGCTGCGGGCTCACCAGGGTGCCGGCCGGGACGCCCTGCGCGTTCGCGAGGCGGGCGATCTCGCCGGTCCACCACTTGCGCGCCGCTGCAGGGGTCGCGCCGGCGGCGATGGTCGCCTCCAGCTCGTCCAGCAGCTCGGCGTTGTCCACGTCCTGGAACTCCAGGGCGGTGAAGCCCCACTCGGCGGTCAGGCGCTTGCGGCGCGCGGCCGGCGGCTCCGGGAGCGTGCCGCGCAGCTCGTCGACCCACTCGCGGCTCGGCGCGACGGGCACCAGGTCGGGCTCGGGGAAGTACCGGTAGTCGTCGGCGTCCGACTTGGGACGGCCGGCGGAGGTGGTGCCGGTGTCCTCGTGCCAGTGCCTGGTCTCCTGCGTGATCGAGCCGCCCGCGTCGAGGATCGCCGCCTGGCGCTGGATCTCGTAGCGGACCGCGCGCTCGATCGAGCGCAGCGAGTTCACGTTCTTGGTCTCGGTGCGGGTGCCGAGCTGGCTCGAACCGCGGCGGCGGAGCGAGACGTTCGCGTCGCAGCGGACATTGCCCTCCTCCATGCGCGCGTTCGAGACGCCGAGCGCCTTCACCAGGTCGCGGATGGCGCGCACGTAGGTGCGGCCGACCTCCGGGGCGTCGCCCTCCGCGCCCTCGATCATCCTGGTGACGATCTCGACCAGCGGGACGCCGCCGCGGTTGAAGTCGACCAGCGAGTAGTCGGCGCCCTGGATGCGGCCGGTGGCGCCGCCGACGTGCGTCAGCTTGCCGGCGTCCTCCTCCATGTGCGCGCGCTCGATCTGGATGGTCAGCTCGCGGCCGCCCTCCAGCTCGATCGTGACCTCGCCGTCGTGCGCGATCGGCTCGTCGTACTGGGAGGTCTGGAAGTCCTTCGCCAGGTCGGGGTAGAAGTAGTTCTTCCGCGCGAACCGGCTCGACTCGGCGATGTCGCAGCCGAGCGCCAGGCCGAGGCGGATGCTCGACTCGATCGCCTTCTCGTTGACCTGCGGAAGGCCGCCGGGGAGGCCGAGGCAGGTCGGGCAGGTGTTCGTGTTCGCGCCGGAGCCGAACTCGTTCGCGCAGCCGCAGAACATCTTGGTCGCCGTGTTCAGCTCGACGTGCACCTCGAAGCCGAGCACCGGCTCGAACAGCTCGAGGGCCTTGTCGTAATCCATCAGTTCGGCCGTGGCCATCAGACCGCTCCCTCTTCGCTCGCGAACATCTCGGTGGCGCTCAGATCGGGCGCCTGGCTCAGCAGGCTGCCGCCCCACTGCTCCTCCAGGAGCCGCTCCAGGGCGGCGCCGATGGTGTAGAGCCTGGCGTCGGCACGGGCCGGCGTCATGAGCTGCATGCCGACGGGGAGGCCGTCCTCCGGCGCCAGCCCGATCGGGAGGCCCATGCCGGGCACGCCCGCGAGGTTCGCCGGGATGGTGGTGATGTCGTTGAGGTACATCGCCATCGGGTCGGCCAGCTTCTCGCCGAACTTGAACGCGGTGGTCGGCGCGCTCGGGCTGACCAGCACGTCCACCTTCTCGAACGCGACGGAGAAGTCGCGCTGGATGAGCGTGCGGACCTTCTGGGCCGACCCGTAGTAGGCGTCGTAGTAGCCGGCGCTCAGCGCGTAGGTGCCGAGGATGATGCGCCGCTTGACCTCGGTGCCGAAGCCGGCGTCGCGGGTCGCCGCCATCACGCGCTCGACGGTGACGGGGCCGTCCTCCGGGTTCACCCGCAGGCCGAAGCGCACCGAGTCGAAGCGGGCCAGGTTGCTGGACGCCTCGGCCGGGAGGATCAGGTAGTAGGCCGCGACCGCGTACTCGAAGCTCGGAGCCCCGACCTCCACGATCTCGGCGCCCGCGCCCTCCAGGAGCGCCAGCGCTTCCATGAAGCGCTGCTTGACGCCCGCCTGGAAGCCCTCGCCGTTCAGCTCGCGCACGACGCCGACGCGCACGCCCTTCAGGGCGCCGTCGCGCAGACCCGCCCGGGCGGCGTCGGCCATCGACGGCCAGGTGTCCGTGAGTGACGTGGAGTCGAACTTGTCGTGGCCTGCGATCACGTCGTGCAGGAGGCCGGCGTCCAGCACGCTGCGTGAGACCGGGCCGACCTGGTCGAGCGAGCTCGCCAGCGCGATGGCGCCGTAGCGGCTGACGCCGCCGTAGGTCGGCTTGACGCCCACCGAGCCGGTGACGGCGGCGGGCTGACGGATCGACCCTCCGGTGTCGGAGCCGAGCGCGAAGGGCGCCTCGAAGGCGGCGACGGCCGCGGCCGAACCGCCGCCGGAGCCGCCGGGGATGCGCTCCAGGTCCCACGGGTTGCGGGTGGGGCCGTACGCGGAGTGCTCGGTGGAGGAGCCCATCGCGAACTCGTCCATGTTGGTCTTGCCGAGCGGCACCAGGTCGGCCTCGCGCAGCTTGCGGACGACCGTGGCGTCGTAGGGCGGGATCCAGCCCTCGAGGATGCGCGACCCGGAGGTCGACGGCATGTCGTGGGTGGCGAGCACGTCCTTGATCGCGACGGGGACGCCGGCGAGCGGGCCGAGCGGGTCGCCCGCTGCCCGGCGGCCGTCGATCTCCGCGGCGGTGCGGACGGCATTCTCGCCCGCGACGTGCAGGAACGCGTGCACGTCGGCGTCGACCGACTCGATGCGGTCGAGGTGGGCGCGGGTGGCCTCCACGGAGGAGACCTCGCGCGCGGCGAGCAGGTCGGCGAGGGTCGCGGCGGAGAGCCTGGTCAGATCCGTCATGCTTACTCCTCGTCCAGGATGGTGGCGACCTTGAACCGGTCGCCCTCGCGTTCGGGGGCGCCGGAGAGCGCCTGCTCGACGGTCAGCGACGGGCGCACCTCGTCGGACCGGAACACGTTGGTGAGCGGCAGCGGGTGGCTGGTCGCGGGGACGTCGGGCCCGGCGACCTCCTGCACCTTGGCGACCGCCTCGACGATCTGGCCGAGCTCGCTGGTGAGGCTCTCGATCTCTTCCGGGCTGAGGTCGATCCTGGCGAGGCTCGCCAGGTGCGCGACCTGTTCTGCGCTGATTTCGGACATGCGTCTCCGTCGTGGTGTCTGAGTGGGCTGAGTCAATTCTAGGGTGACCGCGCCAGCCCGCGCCCGCCCAGGAAACTCCCGGCGGACGACCTCCTGACGCGTCGCTAGCTGAGGACGAGGTCGCCCTGGTCGATGCCGATCAGCGCGAGGTTGCGCATGCACTCGGTCCCTGCGCTGAAGTACTCGTTGTGGCCGCTCGACCCGGTGAGGCTCTTGTCGGTGATCGGGTCGGTACCGCCGTCGACCCCCATCTTCTTCGCGCCGTAGGAGGGCGCCCCCGGGTCGCTGCCGAAGAAGGCGCTGTTGACGATCGGGTCCATCGTCGCCTTGCCGACGTACACGTTGCCGTCGCGGACGCCGAGCTGGTGCACCGACTGGGCGTCGGACCCCGGCGACCCCATCAGGGCGAGCGCGTCCACGGTGACCGTGCCCTTCTCCAGCGCGAGCAGCGCGGCGGTCGACCCGTACGAGTGGGCGAGCACGCTCAGGTACGGCGGGTCCGCCTGGCGGAGCGACTTCAGGCCGATCAGCGTGCGCTCCAGGCTGTCGGCGCCCTGCTTGGCGAGGTCCATGCCGCCGATGTTGGTCAGCACGGGGGTCTGGTAGCCGATCCAGGCCACGACCGCGACGCCGGGCGCCGCGGTGTTCGACCGGGAGCCGAGGAAGCGCTTGAGGAAGCCGGTCTCCTGCGAGTAGAGGTCCTGGGCGACGCCGGCCCAGCTCTCCACCTGCTCCCCCACCGCCATGTACATGCCGGGCACGAGCACGCTCACGTAGCGCGCCGTGCGAAGGTCGCCGACGACGATCGCGGCTCTGGCGTCCGCCGACGTGTCGAGCGAGACCAGGGTCCGCTTGACGCCGTCCTTCTTCTTCAGCGCCGTCTCGACGTTGCCGAGCGTCGTGAGCTGGCGCTTGAGCGCGACACGCTCGGTCTTGCCGCGCTGGGTGCGAAGGTCCGACTTCGCGGAGGCGATGGTGCGGTCGAGGTCGAGCACGTTCGCCTTGCCGCGGATGTCGTACGGGACGCCCTCCAGGTTGCCGATCACGTGCGGCGCGAACTTCACGAGCTGGGCCTGGCGGGCCGGGTCGAGGAGCTTCCACAGCTGGCCGACGTCGCTCGCCGCCGGCGGGTTGGTCAACATCCGGTTCAGCTCGGAGGCGTGCGCGCCGAGGAACTCGGGCAGCGCGGCGGGGTCGACCGCGCGGATCGAGCCGAAGACGGCCGCGGCGGTCGCGCCGGAGACCCCCGCACCCGCCGGGCCGGAGCTGGCCGGCGCGTCGCCGACGGCCGCGGGAACAGGCTGCGCGAGCACCGAGACCTGCGCCGCCTGCGCGCTGTCGGCAGGCATGACGAAGGCCCCGGTCAGTCCTGTGACGACCGAGGTGACGATGGAAGCTGCTGCAAAGCCGACCAGCACTCCGTCCGGGTCCCTCCGAGAGCGAGCGAGCTAAGCCCTTGCGTGCACCGGGCGAGCGCACATCATGACTCTAGCCGCATCCGGGGGGTGGACGGATGGACGTTCTACCCCCGATTCAGGGGGATAACTTGTGGTCTGTCCACAAACTGACGGACTAGTTTTCGAGCCCGGACGGGCCCTTATCGACAAGGATCGCGAACTGGGCGGCGTCGATGACGCGCACCCCCAGTTCTTCCGCCTTGGCGAGCTTAGACCCCGCGCCCGGTCCCGCGGCGACGAAATCGGTCTTCTTGGACACACTGGAGGCCGCTTTCCCTCCGGCGGAGATGATCGCCTCCTGCGCCCCCTCGCGGGTGAAGCCCTCCAGGGAGCCCGTGGCGACGACGGTCAGGCCCGCGAGGACGCCGCCCGCGTCGGCCTGCGCGCCGGGTCCGGCGTGACCCGGCGTGGCGAACTGCACGCCGTCGGCTGCCCAGCGCTCGATGATCTCGCGGTGCCAGTCCACCTCGAACCAGGCGAGCACCGCGTCGGCGATGATGCCGCCGACGCCGTCGACCGCGGCGAGCTCCTCCCGGGAGGCGCCGCGGATGGCGTCGAGCGACCCGAAGTGGTCGGCCAGCGCGCGGGCGGCGACCGGGCCGACGTGCCGGATGTTGAGCGACACGAGGATGCGCCAGAGCGGCTTCGTGCGGGCGGCGGCGAGATTCGCGAGCAACTCCAGCGCGTTCTTGGAGGGGACGTACAACTCGTCGCCGTCGAACTCCGCGGCATCGGGGTGGAACGCTCCGTCCTTCTTCTGGCGACGACGGCGGAACGGTGTGTCCACCTTCTCCGCGCCGGAGTCGGTCAGCTTCGGCAGCCCCGTCTCGGAGTCGCGGACGACCACCTCGATCGGGAACAGCTCCCGCACGGTCAGCCCGAACAGCCCGGCCTCGGTCGGCAGCGGAGCCGTCTCCGGGAAGCGCGGCTGGGTGAGCGCCGCGGCCGCGACCTCCCCCAGCGCCTCGATGTCGAGCCCGCCGCGCGATCCGATGTGCTCCACGCGGCCGCGCACCTGCGCCGGGCAGAACTCGGAGTTGGGGCAGCGGAGGTCGATGTCGCCCTCCTTGGCCGGCGCGAGCTTCGTGCCGCACTCCGGGCAGTTCTCCGGCATCACGAAGGCGCGCTCGGTGCCGTCGCGCAGCTCGACCACCGGGCCGAGGACCTCCGGGATGACGTCGCCCGCCTTGCGCAGGACGACCGTGTCGCCGATGAGCACGCCCTTCGCCTTCACGACGTCCTGGTTGTGTAGCGTCGCCTGGCGCACCTCGGAGCCGGCGACGCGCACCTTCTCCATCACCGCGAACGGCGTCGCCCGGCCGGTGCGGCCGACGCTGACGACGATGTCGAGCAGCTTGGTGTTGACCTGCTCCGGCGGGTACTTGTAGGCGATCGCCCAGCGCGGCGCCCGGGAGGTCGCGCCCAGCTCGTCGTGCAGGGCGAGCTCGTCCACCTTGATGACGATGCCGTCGATCTCGTGCTCGACGCTGCCGCGGTGCTCGCCGAAGTAACGGATGAACTCGTCCACCTCGGCGACCGTGCCGAGGACGCGGTAGTGGCTGGAGGTCGGCAGGCCCCACGAGCCCAGCAGCTCGTAGACCTGCGACTGGGCGTCGACGGGCGGGTTCCGCCACGCGCCGATGCCGTGGACGAGCATGTGCAGGCGGCGCAGCCGGTCGCGCATGAGCGCGAGCTGGGCGGCGTTCTTGCCCTCCGCCTTCTGCCTCAGCGAGCCGCTGGCGGCGTTGCGGGCGTTCGCGAAGACGCGCTCGCCGGCCTCCTGCTGGTGGGCGTTCAGCTCGTCGAACTGGGCGACGGGGAAGAACACCTCGCCGCGCACCTCCACCACGGGCGGGAACGGGCCGTCGCCGGCCAGCCGCTGCGGGATGGCCGGGATCAGCCGGATGTTCTCGGTGACGTCCTCCCCCACGACGCCGTCGCCGCGGGTGGCCGCGGTGACGAGCACGCCGTTCTCGTAGCGGAGGTTGATCGCGAGGCCGTCGATCTTGAGCTCGCACAGGTAGTCGACCCGGCGGCCGGCGTCGCGCTCCACCTTGGCGGCCCACGCCTCGAACTCCTCCAGCGAGAACACATTGTCGAGGCTGAGCATCCGCTCGGCGTGCTGGACCGGCGCGAACAGCGTCGTCTGCGCGCGGCCGCCGACGGTCTGGGTGGGGCTGTCCTGGCTCTGCAGCTCGGGGTGCAGACGCTCCAGCTCCTCGAGGCGCCGCAGCATCCGGTCGTACTCCTCGTCGCTGACGAGCACGGTGTCGCGCTCGTAGTACGCGTCGCGCAGCTCGAGGATGCGGGTGGTCAGGTCCTGGGCCTCCGCGCGCGCGTGCGCGTCCTGCTCGTCAGTCACCCCGCAAGCATATTCACCCCCACCGACCCCCGCGGCGGTAACGGCGGAGCCCCGCCCCGACACGCCGCCCGAAAACAGCCAACGGAGGACATCCTGCCGCAGCAGCCCCCGATCTCCTCCGTTATCTGCCGACACGCGGTGCGGCGAGCCGGAACTCCTCCGTTGCCGACAGGGTCAGGCGGGGACGGCGGAGACGGTGCGGTCGATGGTGGTCTGGCCGAGGACGCGGGTGCCGACGTAGACGACGGCGGTCTGGCCGGGGGCGACGCCGTTGAGGGGCTCGTCGGGGCGGACGACGAGCTCGCCGTCGCGCACCTGGGCCACAGCGGGCACGGGGTCGGCGTGGACGCGGATCTGGACGTCGCACGCGAAGGCGGTCTCCGGCGCGACGGGAGCCTGCCCGGCCCAGGTGTAGCGCGAGCCCGCGATCTCGGCGATGTCGAGCGCCTCCTTCGGGCCGACGACCACCGTGTTGTCCTTCGGCCGCACCTCCAGCACGAAGCGCGGGCGGCCGTCCGGGGACGGGTAGCCGATGTTGAGGCCCTTGCGCTGGCCGACGGTGTACGCGTGCGCGCCCTCGTGTGCGCCGAGCCGGTTGCCCTCGCGGTCGAGGATGTCGCCCTCCGCAGCTCCTACGTGCTCGGCCAGCCAGCCGCGCGTGTCGCCGTCGGGGATGAAGCAGATGTCGTGCGAGTCCGGCTTGTTGGCGACGCTCAGGCCGCGGGCCGCAGCCTCCGCGCGCACCTCCGCCTTGGAGGGCGTCGCGCCGAGCGGGAACATCGCGTGCGCGAGCTGGTCGGCCGTGAGCACGCCGAGCACGTACGACTGGTCCTTGGCCCACGCGCTCGCGCGGTGCAGCTCGCGGTTGCCGTCGGCGTCGGTCAGGATGCTCGCGTAGTGGCCCGTGCACACGGCGTCGAAGCCGAGGTCGAGCGCCTTCTCCAGCAGGGCGGCGAACTTGATCCGCTCGTTGCAGCGCATGCACGGGTTGGGGGTGCGGCCGGCCGAGTACTCGGCGATGAAGTCGTCCACGACGTCGAGCTTGAACCGCTCGGAGAAGTCCCAGACGTAGTACGGGATGCCGATGATGTTCGCGGCGCGCTGGGCGTCCATCGAGTCCTCGATGGTGCAGCAGCCGCGGCTGCCGGTGCGCAGCGTGCCCGGCATCCGGCTGAGCGCGAGATGCACCCCGACGACGTCGTGCCCGGCCTCCACGGCGCGCGCGGCGGCCACGGCGGAATCGACGCCACCGCTCATCGCTGCCAGAACTCGCACCCGAGGAGTCTACGCCGTGGCGGCTGAGCGGCTCCCGGGCGTGCGCTCGGCCAGGCCGGCGCGCGCGGCCTGGGCGTAGGCGGACGGAAGCGCCGCGAGCAGCGCGTCCACGTCCGCCTCGGTGGAGGTGCGGCCGAGCGTGAAGCGCAGCGCGCTGCGCGCCTCCTGCTCGCTGCGCCCCATCGCGAGCAGCACGTGGGACGGCTCGGGGATGCCCGCCGTGCAGGCCGCGCCGGTGGAGACCGAGAGCCCGGCGAGGTCCAGCAGGAACAGCAGCGAGTCGCCCTGCGCGCCGGGGAAGACGAAGTGGGCGTTGGACGCGACGCGCTCGTCCGTCCCGTCGCGCGCAGGCTCCGGCCCGCTCAGCACCGCCGAGGGCACGGCCTCCCGCACCCCGCGGATCAGCCGGTCGCGCAGTCCGGCGAGCCTGCGGGCCTCGTCGACGCGCTCGGCCTCCGCGGCGAGCGCCGCCGCCGCGAACGCGACGGCCGCCGCGACGTCCTGCGTCCCAGAGCGCACCTGGCGCTGCTGTCCGCCGCCGTGGATGAGCGGAACCACCGCAGAGCGCCGCCCGAGGACGAGCGCGCCGATCCCGACCGGTCCCCCGATCTTGTGTGCGGAGACGCTGAGGGCGTCAACGCCCAGGTCGGCGAAGGAGACCGGCAGGTGGCCGTACGCCGCGACCGCGTCCACGTGGACGGGAACCCCGGCGTCGCGCGCGAGTGCGGCCAGCTCTGCGACCGGCTGGATCGTCCCCACCTCGTTGTTCACGGCGAGGAAGGTCAGCAGCGCGACATCGGACGACGGCACCAGCGCAGACGCGACGACGCCAGGCAGGATGCGCCCCTCCGGGTCGAGCGGCAGCCACTGCGCGCGCGCCCCCTCCGCGCCCTCCAGCCACTCCACCGCGTCGACCGTCGCATGGTGCTCCCCACCCGGAGCCAGGATGCGCGGACGCGCCGCGCCGGCGTTGCGGGCCCAGTACAGCCCCTTGATCGCGAGGTTGATCGCCTCCGTGCCGCCCGAGGTGAAGACGACTTCGATCGGGTCGCAGCCGAGCGTCGACGCGACCGCTTCGCGGGCCTCCTCCAGCATCCGCTTGGCCTGCTGGCCCTGGCTGTGGATGCTCGACGGGTTGCCGACGAGCCCCAGCGCGTCCGTGAAGGCGGCGATCGCCTCCGGACGCATCGGGGTGGTGGCTGCGTGGTCGAGGTAGACGGGCACCGAGGCCTCCTCAGGGTGCGGCGCGGTGTGGTCCTACTCTAGAACGCATGACGTCCCCCGATCCTCTGCGCAACCTGGGTGTACGCATCGGTCCGCACGGCGGTGAGCTTCGGGTGTACTCCGAGCACGCCGACGCGATGGAGCTGCTGCTGTTCCACCGCGACGACCCGGACTGGCGGACCAAGACCGTGACGATGGTCAAGGACGCGAACAACGTCTGGATGGGCCGCTCCCGCAGTCTCCAGGTCGGCAGCCTGTACGCGATCAACGTCTCCGGGCCGTCCGGACCGCAGAACATGTTCAACCCGGAGACCCTGCTGCTGGACCCGTACGCGAAGGGCCTGACCCGGGTCGGCCCGGAGGAGTGGCGCTCGACGGTGGTCGCCGACGGCTTCGACTGGGGCGACTCCCGCAAGCCGGGCACGCCGTTGGATCACACCGTCGTGTACGAGGCGCACGTGCGCGGCATCAGCCATCAGAACCCGGACGTGCCGGAGGAGCTGCGCGGCACGTACGCCGGCCTCGCCCACGAGTCCACGATCGGCTACCTCAAGGACCTCGGCGTCACCGCAGTGGAGCTGCTCCCGGTGCACGCGTTCACCTCCGAGCAGCGCCTCATCCGCGAGGGCCTGACGAACTACTGGGGCTATAACACCCTGAACTTCTTCAGCCCGCACGCCCCCTACGCCACCCGCGCCGCCCAGGCCGAGGGTCCGGAGGCCGTGCTGGTGGAGTTCAAGGGGATGGTGAAGCTGCTCCACGAGGCGGGCATCGAGGTGATTCTCGACGTGGTCTACAACCACACCGCCGAGGAGGGCATCGGCGGACCGCGCACCAGCCTGCGCGGCATCGACAACGCCACCTACTACCGGCAGGACGCGAACGGCGTCTACATCGACGTCACCGGCTGCGGCAACACGGTGGACTTCGGCCACGTCGTCCCGCAGCGCCTGGTGCTCGACTCGCTGCGCTACTGGGCGCGGGAGGTGCAGATCGACGGGTTCCGGTTCGACCTGGCCGTCACCCTGGGCCGCGGGGAGGACGCCTCCTACAGCCGCGACCACCCGCTCATCAACGACATGCTGAGCGACCCTGCGCTCGCCGACGTCAAGCTCATCGCCGAGCCGTGGGATGTCGGCATCGGCGGCTGGCAGACCGGCAACTTCCCGGGCGGCCCGGACCGTAAGGACGGCACTGGCACCGACGGCACCTGCGGCAGGGACGGCTGGTCCGAATGGAACGACCGCTACCGCGACCGCGTCCGCAACTTCTGGCTGGCCGACATCGCCGAGGCGCGGCGCAACGGCCAGGCCCCGATCGGCATCGGCGGCTTCGCGACCCGGCTCGCCGGGTCCTCCAACACGTTCTCGCCCGAGCGCGGCCCGCTGGCCTCCATCAACTTCGTGACCGCCCACGACGGCTTCACGATGGCCGACCTCACCGCGTACAACGTCAAGCACAACCTCGGCAACGGGGAGGACAACCGCGACGGCACCGACAACAACCGCTCGTTCAACCACGGCGCGGAGGGTCCGACCCTGGACGAGCACGTGCTGCTCGACCGCCACAAGGCGATGCGCAACCTGATGGGCACCCTGCTGCTCTCCGCCGGCGTGCCGATGATCACGGCCGGCGACGAGTTCGGCCGCAGCCAGCGCGGCAACAACAACGCCTACTGCCAGGACAGCGAGCTCACCTGGATGAGCTGGCTGCGCACCAGGGAGCAGCGGGAGATGCTCGACACCACCCGCCGCCTGCTGGAGCTGCGCCGCGAGAACCCGGCGCTGCGCCCGAGCCGGTTCGCCGTCTACGGCCAGACCACCCCGAACGCCAGCCACATGGACTGGTTCGACGCCACCGGGGCGCTCATGGACGACGAGGACTGGAACTCCCCGGAGAACCGCACCCTGCAGTACCTGGCGGCCTCCACGCCCGACAAGGAGGAGTTCAACCGCGTGCTCCTCATCGTGCACGGCGTGGAGGACGACGTGGAGGTCTCCCTCCCCGTCGCGCCGGGCGTGGAGTCGTACCAGCTCCTCTGGGACAGCGCGACCGAGGTGCCGATCCTGGAGGACGGCGTCGAGGTCGCGCCGGGCAGCAAACGCCTGGTGGGCGGCACCTCGATGCAGCTATACCGGGCGAACGGGCCGCGCGTCGAGACGCCGGTGGGGACGGCCTGATGGCGAAGCGGCCGGCCTCGGCGGGCACGCCCGCCACGGTCGCGCTGGGAGCCGCGGCCATCCCGTTCACGGTGCACGCCTACGAGCACGACCCGGCGGCGCCGTCGTACGGCCTGGAGGCCGCCGACGCGCTGGGCGTGGAGCCGGACCGGGTGTTCAAGACCCTGCTGGCCGACACCGAGCTCGGGCTCGTGGTCGGCGTCGTGCCGGTGACCGGGATGCTCGACCTCAAAGCGCTGGCCGCGGCGGTCGGCGCGAAGCGCGCGGTGATGGCCGACCCCGCCGTCGCCGAGCGGCGGACGGGCTACGTCGTCGGCGGCATCTCCCCCATCGGCCAGAAGACCCGGCACGTCACGGTCGTGGACGAGACCGCGCAGCTCTTCGACACGGTGTACGTCTCGGGAGGCCGCCGCGGCCTCGACCTCGAGCTCGCGCCCGACGCACTCGTCGCGGCCACGTCCGCCACCTACGCGCCCATCGCCCGAACGAACTGACAGGAAGGTCGTCAGGCTGCGGCGACGAGGCCGAGTTCGGCGGAGGACAGCAGGAGGTCGTTGACGGGGACGACGCGGACGGTGTAGCCGAACGAGCCCGCCCAGGTGAGGGTCACGCCGCCGGAGAACTCGTGCGCGACCGACGGGTCGGCGCCGGGGATGGCGTGGTCGAGCGTCAGGCGCTCGTAGTGCACGCCGGTCAGGTCGTCGCCGTCGTAGCTGCGGCCGTAGACGAGCTGCACCTCCACGTCCTCCGGGCGCAGGCCGTTCAGGTGCACGAGGGCGCGCACGCGGAGCTGGTCGCCCACCTGCGGCACGGCGTCGAGGCCGCCCGCGTCGATGTGCGCAACGTTCACGCCGGGCCACGCGGAACGCACCTGCTCCTTCCAGGCGGCGAGCTCGCGCGCGTCCCGGTAGTCGTCGGCGCTCAGCCGCTTCTCGTTGGCGGCGGCCGGAATGTAGAGCCGCTCCACGTACTCGCGCACCATCCGCTCGGCGCTCAGCGGGGAGGACAGCGTCGCGAGCGTGTGCCGGATCTGGCCGACCCAGGTTTCCGGCACGCCGTCGCCGTCGCGGTCGTAGAACCGCGGCGCGATCAGGTGCTCGATCAGGTCGTACATCGCCTCGGCCTCCAGCGCGTCGCGCTCGGCGCCGTCCCCCGCGGCGTCGGCGGACGGGATCGCCCAGCCGTTCTCGCCGTCGTAGAACTCGTTCCACCAGCCGTCCAGGATGGACAGGTTGAGCCCGCCGTTCAGCGCCGCCTTCATGCCGGAGGTGCCGCAGGCCTCCAGCGGCCGCAGCGGGTTGTTCAGCCAGACGTCGGTGCCCGGGTAGAGCAGCTGCGCCATCCCGATGTCGTAGTCCGGCAGGAACACCATCCGCGAACGGATCTCCGGCTCGGAGGCGAACTGCACCAGCTTCTGGATGAGGCGCTTGCCCTCGTCGTCGGCCGGGTGCGACTTGCCCGCGATCACGAACTGCACCGGTCGCTCCGGGTGCAGCAGGATGTTCCTCAGCCGCTCCGGGTCGTGCAGCATCAGGGTGAGCCGCTTGTAGGTCGGCACGCGCCGGGCGAAGCCGATGGTGAGGACGTTCGGGTCGAGGAGGTCGTTGATCCAGACCGGCGCGATCCCGCCGGGGTTCTGCGTCTCCCAGGCCGCGGCGACGCGGTGCCTGGCGTCCTTGACGAGCTGCTCGCGCATCCGGGTCCGCACGCTCCACAGGTCGAGGTCGCTCACGGCGCCGCGGTTCGCCCAGTCGGCGTGCGTGGTGTCGTCGGTGCCGAGCCGCTCCATCGCGAGGGAGCGCAGCATCGGGTCGGTCCAGGTCGGCGCGTGGACGCCGTTGGTCACCGAGTCGATCGGCACCTCCGGGCTGTCGAACCCGGGGAACAGGCCGCCGAACATCTGCCGGCTGACCTCGCCGTGCAGGCGGGAGACGCCGTTGGCGTGCTGGCCGAGGCGGAGGCCCATGACCGCCATGTTGAACACGGCGTCGGAGCCGCCCGGGTAGTCCTCCGCGCCGAGCGCGAGCACCTGGGCCGGCTCGACGCCCGGGAGCAGCACCGTGGAGAAGTAGCGCTCGACCAGCGGCCGGTCGAACCGGTCGATGCCGGCGGGGACGGGCGTGTGCGTGGTGAAGACCGTGCCGGCGCGCACCACCTGGAGGGCCTGGTCGAACGTCAGCCCCTCGCCGATCAGGTCGGAGATCCGCTCCAGGCCGAGGAAGCCGGCGTGCCCCTCGTTGGTGTGGAACACCTCCGCAGCAGGCGCACCGGTGAGCTCGGTCCACGCCTTGACGGCGCGCACGCCGCCGATGCCGAGCAGCAGTTCCTGCAGCAGCCGGTGCTCGCCGCCGCCGCCGTAGAGCCGGTCGGTGACCGAGCGCAGGCTCTCGTCGTTCTCGGGGATGTCGGTGTCCAGCAGCAGGAGGGTCACCCGGCCGACCGCCGCCTGCCAGACCCTGGCGCGCAGTTCGCCGGCGGGCAGGGCGAGCGTGATCTGCACCGGCGCCCCGTCCGGGTCGCGCAGGACGCTCAGCGGGAGCCCGTCCGGGTCGAGCGCCGGATAGCTCTCGACCTGCCAGCCGTCCGGCGTGATCGCCTGCGCGAAGTAGCCGGAGCGGTAGAACAGCCCGACCGCGACCAGCGGAGCGCCGAGGTCGCTCGCGGCTTTGAGGTGGTCGCCGGCGAGGATGCCGAGGCCGCCGGAGTACTGCGGCAGCGTGGAGGCGATGCCGAACTCGGGCGAGAAGTAGGCGATGGACGCCGGCGCCGAGTCGTCGAGCGACTGGTACCAGCGCGGGTCGTGGATGTAGGCGCGCAGTTCGTCGCGCACGTGGTTCGCCCAGTCGACGTAGCCGGGGTCGGCGGCGAGCTCGGCCAGCCTGGCCGGATCGACGGACCCGAGCAGCGCGATCGGATCGTGCTCGACCTCCTGCCAGATCTCCGGTGAGATGCGGGCGAACAGCTCCTTGGTCGGCTCGTGCCAGGACCAGCGGAGGTTGCCGGCGATCTCCTCCAGAGCGGAGAGGGTCTCGGGGAGGACTGCGCGGACGGTGAATCTACGGATGGCCTTCACTCGCACGAGCATAGACGGGCCTTGTGACCGGAGTGTTAATGAGGGCTCATGACGAAACTGCGAATGAGTGTACGGTCGGCATGTGGCAAAGAGCGCAGCGACCAAATCATCAGCCGCCGCAGCACCGGAGGCGCCGGCAGCCGTCGAGCCGGAACCCGTCCAGACGGCACCCGAGTACGAGCCCCTCCTCCCCCGGCTCCCGATCCTGGGGCTCTCGCCCCAGGTGGACGAGGGCCACTGGGCCGCCTCCGCGTTCAGCGGCGAGGTCGTCCCGTTCCGGGCCACCGCCTTCCGCGAGGGGCACGACCGGATCGGCGTCGACCTGATCCTGCTCGACCCGTCGGGCAACCAGGTCGAGCACCACATGCGGCCGCTCGCCCCCGGCACCGACCGCTGGGGCGTGGAGGTCCAGCTCGAGGAGGAGGGCCTCTGGCGGTACCGCGTCCAGGCCTACGCCGACGAGTACGCGACCTGGCGGCACAATGCCGAGGTGAAGGTGCCGGCCGGCGTCGACGTCGAGCTGATGCTGACCACCGGGCGCGAGCTGCTTGAGGAGGCCGCGACCGACAAGCGCCGCAGCACTGCGGAACGCCGCCACCTGTCCGAGGCTGCCCGGGTCGTCGGCGACGCCGAGCGCGGCGTGGAGGAGCGCTTCCAGGCGGCGGTCGACGACCGCATCCGCCGCATCCTCACCGAGCGGCCCGTGGTCGCCCTGCCGTCGCTCTCGCCGACACGCGCCATCCTGGTGGAGCGCACCCGCGCGGGTGTCGGGAGCTGGTACGAGTTCTTCCCCCGGTCGGAGGGCGCCAAGCGCGCCGCCGACGGAAGCTGGCAGTCCGGCACGTTCCGCACCGCGGCCAAGCGCCTCCCCGAGGTCGCGGCGATGGGCTTCGACGTGGTCTACCTGCCGCCCATCCACCCGATCGGCCGCACCTTCCGCAAGGGGCCGAACAACTCGCTCGACGCCGGCCCCAACGACCCCGGCTCGCCCTGGGCCATCGGCGGTCCGGACGGCGGCCACGACGCCATCCACCCGGACCTCGGCACCGAGAAGGACTTCGTCTTCTTCCTCGGCAAGGCGAAGCAGGCCGGACTGGAGATCGCCCTCGACCTCGCCCTGCAGGCCTCCCCCGACCATCCCTGGGTCACGACGCACCCGGAGTGGTTCACCACGCTCCCGGACGGGACGATCGCGTACGCGGAGAACCCGCCGAAGAAGTACCAGGACATCTACCCGATCAACTTCGACAACGACTACGACGGACTCCGCTTCGAGGTGCTGCGGATCGTGCGGTACTGGATGTCGCTCGGCGTGCGGATCTTCCGCGTCGACAACCCGCACACCAAGCCGCTGCACTTCTGGGAGTGGCTCATCCACACCGTCAACGAGACCGACCCCGACGTGGTGTTCCTGGCCGAGGCGTTCACCCGGCCCGCGCTGCTGCACACGCTCGCCAAGGCCGGGTTCCAGCAGTCGTACACCTACTTCACCTGGCGCAACACCAAGGAGGAGCTGGAGGAGTTCCTGACCGGGCTCGCGACGGAGACGGCCGACTTCCTGCGGCCGAACCTGTTCGTGAACACCCCGGACATCCTCACCGAGTACCTCCAGTTCGGCGGTCCGGCCGCCTTCAAGATCCGGGCGGCGCTCGCGGCGACCGCGGCGCCGACCTGGGGCGTCTACTCCGGCTTCGAGCTGTACGAGAACGTCGCCCGGCCGGGAGCCGAGGAGTACATCGACAACGAGAAGTACGAGTACCGGCCGCGGGACTACGCGCGGGCCGTCGCGCTCGGCCGCTCGCTCGCGCCGTACCTCACCATGCTCAACCGCGCGCGCAGCGAGCACCCGGCGCTGCGCCAGCTCCGCAACCTGCAGGTGCACCGCAGCGAGGACGAGTCGATCCTCGTGTATTCGAAGTACCTGGCCGGCCAGTTCACCCGCAGCGGCAAGCCCGACGCGGTGCTCGTCGTCGCCAACGTCGACCCGCACTCGGTGCGCGAGACGATGATCCACCTCGACGTCACGGCGCTCGGCATCGAGCCCGGCGCGCAGTTCGAGGTGCGCGACCTGGTCACCGGCCAGCGCTGGACCTGGGGCTCGGACGCCTACGTGCGCCTCGACGCGTTCACCGAGCCCGTGCACATCCTGACCGTCAAGCCGTTGGAGGCCGCACGATGACCCCGATCCCCGAGGGCGCCGCCGCCGTCGACCTGCCCGCCCTGGACGACGACGTGCTGCGCGCCGTCGCCACCGGCAGCTACCACGACCCGCACTCCGTGCTCGGTCAGCATCAGGTCGCCGCGCCCGGCGTCGAGGACCCGATCACGGTCATCCGCGCGCTGCGCCCGCTCGCCGAGGCGGTCTTCGCCATCCTGCCGACCGGCGCGCACATCGAGCTCGCGCACCTCGGCCACGGCATCTGGCAGGGCGTCGACATCGTCGGTCCAGGCGCCTACGAGCTGGAGGCGCGCTACGACGGCGGCAGCACCTGGACCACCGACGACCCGTACCGGTTCCTGCCGACGATCGGCGAGCTCGACCTCCACCTGATCCGGGAGGGCAGGCACGAGCAGCTCTGGACGGCACTCGGCGCGCACGTCCGCGACCTCGGCGGCGTCACCGGCACCTCCTTCACGGTCTGGGCGCCGCACGCCCGCGCCGTGCGTGTCGTCGGCGACTTCAACGGCTGGGACGGCACCCTGCACGCGATGCGCAACATGGGCGCGTCCGGCGTGTGGGAGCTGTTCGTGCCGGGGCTCGGCGAGGGCTCCATCTACAAGTTCGACCTGCGCGGCTCCAACGGCGAGTGGGTCCGCAAGATCGACCCGATGGCGCAGTTCGCGGAGATCCCGCCCAACACGGCGTCGGTGGTCACGGTCAGCCGGCACGAGTGGGCGGACGGCGAGTGGATGACCCGCCGCGCCGCCACCGACCCGCACGCCGGGCCGATGAGCGTCTACGAGCTGCACTTCGGGAGCTGGCGGCCCGGCCTCGGCTACCGGGAGGCCGCCGACCAGCTCATCGACTACGTGGGCGGGCTGGGCTACACCCACGTCGAGTTCCTGCCGCTCGCCGAGCACCCGTTCGGCGGCTCGTGGGGCTACCAGGTGACCGGGTACTACGCCGCGACCAGCCGGTTCGGCTCGCCGGACGACCTCAAGTATCTGATCGACCGCCTGCACCAGGCCGGCATCGGCGTCATCCTCGACTGGGTGCCGGGCCACTTCCCCAAGGACGACTGGGCGCTCGCCCGCTTCGACGGCCAGGCGCTCTACGAGCACTCCGACCCGCGCCGCGGCGAGCACAAGGACTGGGGCACCTACATCTTCGACTACGGCAACTCGCAGGTGCGCAACTTCCTGGTCGCGAACGCGCTGTTCTGGCTGGAGGAGTTCCACATCGACGGGCTCCGGGTCGACGCCGTGGCCTCGATGCTCTACCTCGACTACTCGCGCAACGAGGGCGAGTGGGAGCCGAACATCCACGGCGGCCGCGAGAACCTGGAGGCGATCGGCTTCCTGCAGGAGGTCACGGCGACCTCCTACAAGCGCAACCCCGGCACGGTGCTGATCGCCGAGGAGTCCACGAGCTACGCCGGCGTGACAGCGCCGACCTCCTCGGGCGGCCTCGGCTTCGGGCTCAAGTGGAACATGGGCTGGATGCACGACGCGCTCCAGTACATCCAGGAGAACCCGATGTGGCGCAGCTACCACCACAGCGAGATCACGTTCTCCTTCGTCTACGCCTGGAGCGAGAACTTCCTGCTGCCGATCAGCCACGACGAGGTCGTGCACGGCAAGGGCTCGCTGATCGGCAAGATGCCGGGCGACCACTGGCAGCAGCTCGCGAACGTGCGCGTGTTCCTGTCGTTCATGTGGGCGCACCCGGGCAAGCAGCTGCTGTTCATGGGGCAGGAGTTCGGGCAGTACTCCGAGTGGAGCGAGGAGCGCGGCCTCGACTGGTGGATGCTCGACCAGCCGAGCCACCGCGGGCTCTGGAACCTCGTCGCGCAGCTCAACGCCGTCTACCGCGACAACCCGCAGCTCTGGGCGCTCGACAACGACCCGGGCGGCTTCGAGTGGCTGGACGGCTCCGACGCGGCGGGCAACGTCCTCGCGTTCCTGCGCAAGGACCGCGACGGCTCGCCGATCGCGGTGCTGCTGAACTTCTCCGGAGCGCCGCACGCCGACTACCGGGTCGGGCTGCCGTTCGCCGGCGAGTGGGAGGAGCTCCTCAACACGGACGCCGAGGACTTCGGCGGCTCCGGCGTCGGCAACTTCGGCGGAGTCACCGCGCACGACGAGCCGTGGATGGGCCGCCCGGCCTCCGCGGTGCTCACGCTGCCGCCGCTGGGAGCGCTGTACCTGCGGCCGCGCCGCTGAGAGTCAGGCGAACTCGGACTCAGGCGGATCGGGACTCAGACGGATTCGCGCAGCCACGCCGCGTACGCGACGCCGTCGACCGCGTGCTCCGGCGCGAGGTGACGCCCGGCGCGCCAGGCCGAGCCGAGCGGGCCGCCGAGGCGGACCGACAGGATCGGCCGGCGCGTGCCGGTGGCGTCCTTCCACTGCCGGGCGAGCGCTCGGGCGCTCTCCACGCGCGGGCCGCCCACTGTGCGGGTCGACCCCGGCGTGCCTGCACCCTCGGCCGCGTCCACCAGGACACGCGCGACGTCCGCCACCGAGATGGGCTGGAACCGCGTTCCGGAGGGCGCGGTCAGCGTCCCGAACCGGCGGCCGCGCTCGAAGACCGACGTGACGAAGTCGTGGAACTGCGTCGTGCGCACGACCCTGACCTCCAGCGGGGACTCGAGGTAGGTGCTCTCCTGCACCAGCTTCGACCGGTAGTACGGGTAGCGCGCGCCGTCGATGCCCGCGATGGACAACAGCACGGCCCGGCCGACGCCGAAGCGTGCGGCGGTGTGCAGGAGGTTGCGGGAGCCGTGCGCGAACACGTACGAGGCGCGGCGGCCACCGGCGTTGCTCGCGTCGATGAGCACATCGACGCCCTCGACCGCCTCCTCGAGCCCGTCGCCCGTCACCAGGTCGGCCGTCACATAGGCCGCACCGTCGACGTACGCGGCCGCGTCGTCGTCGGGCGTGCGCCGGGCGGCGACCACGACCTGGTGGCCGCGCGCGACGGCCTCAGCGGTGACGGCACGACCGGCGAGACCGGTCCCACCGACGACGAGCACACGGGACATGCGCGAGCCTTCCAGGCGAGGGGGATGTCAACCGCTCTGCGCGTCGGACCCCGGGGCTGGAGGGTGCGCGTCAGTAGAGCAGTGATGCCAGCCTAGCCCTGGCCTTGCCGACGCGGGGGTCTTCCACGCCGACGATCTCGAAGTACTCCAGGATGCGGGCGCGCACGGCCTCCTTGCCCTCCGCGTCGAGCGTCGGGAACAGGGTCAGCAACCGGTCGAAGGCGTCGTCGACGTGACCGCCGGAGAGGTCGAGGTCGGCCACGGCGAGCTGTGCGTCGCTGTCGCCCGGCGTGGCGGCCGCGGCGTTCCGGATCTCGTCCAGCGTGCGGCCGGCCAGGCGCGACAGCAGGCTCACCTGGGCGAGCCCGGCGATCGCCATCTGGTCGCGCGGGTCCTGCGCGATCGCGGTCCTGTACGCGGTGATGGCCGCGGGATAGTCGCCGCGGTCGATCGCGTCGTACGCCTCGGCGTGCAGCGGGGGCAGCGGCGGCTCCGGCGCGGGCTCGCCGGCCTCCGCGCCGGGCGTCTCCGCGCCGGGGGTCTCCCCCGCCGCGGCGTCGACCTGCGCAGTGCCGGTGACCCCGTTCTGCGCGGCCAGCTCGAGGAGCTGGGCGAACACGTCGCGCACCTGGTCCTCCGGCAGCGCTCCGGTGAAGAGCTGAACGGGCCGGCCGGAGACGATGCCGGCCACGGCCGGCGCCGACTGCGCCTGGAACGCCTGCACGAGCTGCGGGTTCGAGTCGACGTCGACCTGGACGAGCACGACGCGCCCCGCGAGGTCGTTCGTGACGCGGTCGAGGACCGTCGCGAGCGCGCGGTCCGGATCGGCCCAGGACGCCGTGAGCGCGACGACGACCGGGATGCGCATCGACAGGTCGATGAAGTCGTTGAAGTTCGCGTCTGTGCCCTGGAAGAACAGGCTGGGCAGCTCGACCGGCTCACCCTGCGCCGCGCCGCCTGCGTCGCCCTCGCCGGGCTGCGGCCGGTTCACCAGGCCGCTCAGGTCCACGGCGCCGCGGAGATTGGTCGGATTGGGCGGAAGCTGACTCATGAAGTCAAGCCTACTGCGCAGCCCAGCCCCCATCACGGGTCAGCACCGTGCGGTCACTGCACCTCGCGCGCGGAGACCAGGCCCTGGGCGAAGCCGAGGAGGCGCACCTTCTCGTTCGAGCCCGCCGGGGGCACGTAGAAGGCGAGCTGGTAGCCGTACACCGACTCGATGCCGGTGTTGGACTGCGCCACCCCGCTCAGCGCCGCCGTCGTGGCGCCCGCGATGACCTGGGCGCCGGCCTCTGTCACCCGGTGCAGCTGCACTTCCTCCGGGTTGACCCAGACGATGGCTCCGGAGTCGTTGGTCGCCATCGAGATGACAGGGCCTGCGCCGACGCGGCCGGAGAACGTGAGGGTGGAGGTCTGGCCGAACTGCTGGGCGAGCCTGGCCTGCTCCTGCTGCTTCCAGGAGGCGCCGACCTGCGCCACGAGCTTGTCGTCGGTGAGGTCGAAGCTGGAGTACCACTTGCTCTTGTCGCCGTTCAGCAGGATGTCGCCGTACGCGGCGGCCACCTGGTCGGGCTGGACCTTGAGCAGCTTGGAGTCCGGGGGCACCACTGCGGCGCCGATGCTCGCCGGCGCCAGGTTCGGCACCTTCACGTTCGGCTCGAGGGCGATGGCGTACTCCACCATGTAGTTGTCGCGCGGCGTCTGCTGCACGAGGGCGAGCGCGAGCGGGGCCTGCGCCTTGCCTGTGGAGTCGTTCGGCATCTTCACGACGGCCGTGACGGTGCGCGGCCAGCTGTCGGTGGCCTGCGGGAGCGAGAGCTCGAGCGGTCCGGCCGGAATGGCGGGCAGCGCAGGCTGGTCGGCCTTCTTGAGGCGGATCGTGTAGTTGGCGTCGCGGAGCTGGAGGGCGGGCCCGGCGAAGCGCAGCTTGGCCAGGGCCGTGTCGTTCTTGGCGTCCGCGTTGGCCGCCGCGACCGAGATCCGCTTGATGATGCGCTCGAGCTGCGGCGCCGTCACGGCGGGGGCCGGGGAGTTGCTGTTGCTGTTCGGCGCGCTCGTCGTCGAGGTCGGCGTCGGTGTGGGCGTCGGCGTCGGCGTGTCGGCGAAGGCGGCGCCCGCTCCGGTGCCGGCCAGGGCGAGGACGCCCGCGAGGATGGCCGGGGCCATCACGCGCGTGCGGCGGGTGGACCGGCGTCCGCGCGGGGTCGCCTCGATGGACGCGGTCGGCTTGTATTTGGGGGCTTTGGGGAGCTTCGGCATCTTGGGTCCGCTCTTGCGTCGTGGTCCGCGCGCCCTGCGGTGGGTGTAGAGCCCCCACAGGTAGAGCGCGATGCCGATCACCAGGAGCACGAGACCGCCGATGATGAGCGGGAACGCCCACGGCGTGCTGGTGTCGACCGGCCAGGTCAGGACGATCTTGTCCGGGGCAGGGGTGGTCCCGTCGCCGGCGACGATGACGCTGACGCCGGACGGGACGTTCATCTTGGTGACCTGGGCGTCCTGGCCGTCGAACTCGTCGAGCCAGAGGTCGGAGCCGGCCGGGTCGGGGCCGGGGGTGGCCGTCTGCGCCGGGGTGGTCCCGGTGGGAGCCGGCGTCGGTGTGGCGGTCGGAGCCGGGGTGGCGGTGGAGGCCGTACCGGTCTGTCCCGTCGATCCTGTCTGGCCGGACTTCGGGGTCACCGTCTTCACCGTCACCGCGGTGTCGCCCGCGCGGTAGGCGATGGTCGCGTACTTCTGGTCCGCCAGCCACGCCTTCACGTCGGCGGTGCGGCCGTAGGCGACCATCTGGGTCTTGGCGTTCTTCGAGCCGGAGATGGACAGCGTCTGCTGGCCCGGATGGGCGTTCAGCACCGCGCTGTCGATCACGACGTAGCGGGTGTCGACGGGGACGGTCGCCGCGGCGGTCACCTGCGACGGAGGTGCGAAGACCGTGCGCTGGGCGATGCCGGCCACGATCATGACGGCAGCGACCACGAACGCGACGATGGCCAATACGAAACGCAAAAAGAACTCCTCAGTGCCGGACGGGGGGCGGGCACAGTCACACAACGATAATGGAGGACCCTGAGAGGCATCTAACCGTTGTCTGCACGGTCACGCAGTCCCCCATGCGGGTACGGCCCTCGAAATGTAAGATCGATGCGGCGCGCGCGCGGCTCGCTCTCTCGATCCCACAGGAGTAACACGGTGGCCACCGACGAATCCAACTTCACCCAGGTCTTTCGCGGATACGACAAGGACGAAGTCGATCAGGCCATCCAGGACCTCCGCCGCGAGCTGATCAAATCCAACACCCAGTCGGCCGACTCGTCCAAGGAGCTCAAGCGCCTGCAGTTGCGCATCGACGAGCTGAACGCGGAGATCGAAGAGGTCGGCAGCCCCACTTACTCCGGGCTCGGCACCAAGCTGGAGAACACCCTCCGGGTCGCCGAGGAGCAGTCCACCCGGCTCATCGCGCAGGCCGACATCGACGCCGAGAAGCTGCGCACCGGCGTCACCGCCGAGATCGACAAGATCAAGAAGACGGCGGCCCAGCAGGCCGAGCGCGTCCTCGCCGACGCGCAGGCCCGCGCGACGACCGCCCTCGAGGACGCCCAGATCGAGTCGTCCGAGCTGCTGGCCCGCACCCGCGCCGACAAGGAGACCCTGCTCAACGACGCGATCCGTGAGGCCGCGGCCATCCGCGGCGCCGTCGCCACCGAGGCGGCAGAGTTGCGCGCGACGAGCAAGCGCGAGGCGGCCGCCCTCCGCGCCGAGGCGGACCGCGAGGCCGCCGAGCTGAAGGCCGTCGCCCTGCGCGAGGCGGAGGCCGCACGTACGGAGGCCGCCGAGCTCGACCGCACCATCGCCGCCCGCCGCGGCGAGCTGGAGAACGCGCTCGCAGCCGACCGCGCGGCGTTCGAGCGCGAGGCGGCGCAGACCCGCCTCGAGCTCGACAAGCGCGTCGCCGAGACCGCGGACCGCCTGACCGCCGAGCAGGCCGAGGCCCGCGGCGCCGTCGCAGCGGAGGTCGCCCAGGCCCGCGTCGAGCTCGCGGACGAGGTCGAGCAGCAGCGCGCGACCCTCGCCGCTCTCGCCGCGCAGACGCGCGCCGACCTCGAGCACGAGGACACCACGCGGCGTCAGGCGCTCGCCGCCGACGTCGAGCAGACCACGACCTCCCTGGCCGCCGAGGTCGAGCAGACCAGGAGCTCCCTCGCCGCCGAGGTCGAGCAGACCAAGGCCCGCCTGGCCGACGAGGTCACGACGACCACCTCCGCCCTCGCGGACGAGGTCGCCCGCACCACGACGGAGCTCGCCGACGAGGTGGCGCGCACGAAGGCCGCGCTCGCCGCCGAGGTCACCAGCACGAAGGCGGCGCTGGAGACGGAGGTCACCACCACGCGCTCGACGCTCGAGACCGACGTCACCACCACCCGCTCCGCGCTGGCCGAGGAGGTCGAGCGCACAAAGAAGGAGCTCGCCGACGAGGTCACCCAGACCCGCTCGACCCTGGAGCGCGAGACCACCGAGACCCGCAGCGGCCTCGAAGCCGACCGCACCGCGACCGCCGCACAGCTCACCGCCGACCGGGAGCGCGTCACGAACGAGCTCACCGCCGAGGAGGAGACCACCCGCGCCCGCGTCACGGCCCTGCGCGAGCGCACCGCCGCGGAGCTGGCGACGGAGGTCGCGGACACCCGCGCCGACCTCGCGGCCGAGGTCGAGACCACCCGGGCCGACGTCGCCAAGGAGATCGACGCGGCTCGCTCCACCCTCGCGAAGGACGTCGAGACCACCAAGGCCTCCCTCGCCAAGGAGGTCACGAGCACGCGCTCCGCGCTGAAGAAGGAGGTCGCGAGCACGAAGTCCGCCCTCGCAGCCGAGGTGGAGACCACGCAGGCCGCGCTCGCAGCCGAGGTGCAGACCGCGCGTGCAGAGCTGGCCGAGGAGGTCGAGACCACGAAGTCCGCCCTCGTGGAGGAGGTCGAGACCACCAAGGCAGCCCTCGCGGAAGAGGTCGAGAGCACGACCTCCGCCCTCGCGGAAGAGGTCGAGACCACCAAGGCAGCCCTCGCGGAGGAAGTGTCCACCACGAAGGCCGCCCTGGCCGACGAAGTCGAGACCACCCGCTCGGAGCTGGCCGCCGACGCCGAGCGCCAGCGCCGCGAGCTGGAGGGCGAGGCCACCGACCTGCGCGCCGAGCTGGCCGCAGAGGTCGGCGAGGCCCGCACCGCCCTGGCCGAAGAGCTCGCCACCGAGCGCAGCGCCCTCACCGCCGAGGTGACCTCCACCCGCGCCACGCTCGCGGCCGACGTCGACCAGACCGCCGCCCGGCTCGCCGCGGAGAAGGAGCAGACCCTCTCCCGGCTCGAGACCCAGGTCGTCACCACCAAGGCTGCGCTGGCCGCCGAGGTCGAGCAGACCAAGGCCGCCCTCGCCGCCGAGGTCGAGCAGACCAAGGCCGCTCTGGAGACCGAGGTCACGACCACGACCTCCAACCTGGCCGCGGAGGTCGAGCAGACGAAGTCGGCGCTCGAGACCGAGGTGTCCACCACGAAGTCCGCCCTGGCCGCCGAGGTCGAGCAGACCACGTCCGCCCTCGCCGCCGAGGTCGAAGAGACCCGCTCCAAGCTGGCCGACGAGACCGAGCAGACCCGCAGCACCCTCACCGCCGACGTGAAGCGCACCACGGCCGACCTCGCCGACCAGCGCGCTCGCACGGCCCAGGAGCTGAAGAACGACCGCCAGCAGCAGCGCCTCGAGCTGGAGCGCGAGGCCGACCAGACCCGGGTGACCCTGGCCGAGGAGACCGAGCGCGCCCGCATCACGCTCGACGCCGAGACCGCGAAGGCCCGTGCCGAGGTCGCGCGCGAAGCCGCGGAGGCGAGCACCGCGCTCGACGCCGAGCTCGCCGAGCGTCAGGCCGGCTACGACCAGGAGGCCGCGACCGCCCGCGCCGACCTCGACGCCGAGCTCACCGCCCTCCGCACCTCCACCCTCGGCGAGCTCGACAAGCGCACCCGCGAGATCGAGCAGGCGCGCATCGACCTGGATGTCGAGCTCCGCGCCCGTCGCGACGAGGCCGAGAAGGAGTACCTGGGGCGGCACCAGGAGGCCGTCGCCCAGACTCAGAAGTACCTGGACGAGGCCAACGTCCAGCTCGCCGACGCCGTGAAGCGCACCTCGCAGGCGCGCACGGAGGCCGAGACCTTCGGCACCGAGGCCCGCGAGACGGTCAAGAAGGCCCGCAAGGACGCCGAGAAGGTCGCCGCCGACATCGTGCGCCAGGCGCAGGAGCGCGCCGACGCCCTGGTGGAGGAGGCCGAGGAGCGCACGCAACGCCTGGTCGCCGACGCGGAAGACCGCCTCTCCCAGATTAGGATTGAGCGCGAAGCCGTCGCCGGGTACTTCGAGAATCTGAGGGGTATGCTCCAGCAGGCGGATACGGTTTCGGCCGACGACTGAGCTCCGTCCCTTCCCGGGCGGAGGGCCCGGAGGGGGACCGAGTGAAGATCCAGAACGCGTTTCGAGTCGGCCTGATCGGCACGCTCGGCGTGGGTCTGGGCTTTCTCATCCTGACCTCGATCGTGAGCCTGGCCACGATCATCACGTACATCGGCGCCGCGCTGTTCCTGGCGCTCGGCATCGAGCCGCTGATCTCCTTCCTGGAGCGGCGGAAGTTCCCGCGCTGGGCCGCGCTCGTGGTCACGCTCGTCGTCATCGTGGGCGCGTTCGTCGGCCTGATCTGGGCGATCGTCCCCATCGCGGTGAGTCAGGCCACGCAGCTCGTCCAGAACGCGATCAACTGGGTCAACAACGGCAGTGCCGAGAAGTGGTTCCTCAGCCTCCAGCACCAGTTCCCGACGGTCGTCAACCAGCAGAACATCAACGCGGTCACCCAGTGGCTGCAGAAGAACCTGCCCGACATCACGTCCAAAGTGCTGCAGACCGGGTTCGGCATCGTGCAGGGCGCGTTCGGCGTGATCATCGTCGTGATCCTGACCATCTACTTCACCGCGTCGCTGCCGAGCATCAAGCGCGCGGCCTACCAGCTCGTTCCGGCCTCCCGCCGCTCGCGCTTCGCCGACCTGGGCGACCAGATCACCGACTCGGTCGGCAAGTACGTCGGCGGCCAGGTCTCGCTCGCACTCGTCAACGGCGTGCTGAGCGCGATCTTCCTCACGATCATCGGCGCGAAGTTCCCCATCCTGCTCGCGTCGATCGCGTTCTTCTTCTCGCTCATCCCGCTCGTGGGCACGATCACCGGCTCGGTCATCATCGTCGCGGTCTGCTTCTTCTCGGGCCCGCCGACCGCCATCGCCGCCGCGATCTACTACCTCGCCTACATGCAGGTGGAGGCATACATCTTGAGCCCGCGCATCATGAACCGCGCCGTGTCGGTGCCGGGTGCGCTTGTCGTGGTCGCCGCCCTCGCCGGCGGCACGCTGCTCGGCATCCTCGGCGCGCTGGTCGCCATCCCGTTCGCCGCGGCGATCCTGCTCATCATCAAGCAGGTCGTCATCCCGCGGCAGAACGAGCTCTAGCGCGGCGGTCTCGCTGGGCTCAGGCCGGCGGCCACTGCGACGGCAGGGGCGCAGCGGAGGGGTTCATCCGCTCCACGATCTCGTCCAGCACGCGTCGGGTCTGGTTCTCCCCCACCCAGAGGTGCTTGCCGCCCTCCACGTCGACCAGCTCGATCTGCGGCAGCGGGCGGAACCGCTCGGCGGCCTCCGCGGGCTGGAGGTAGTCGTCGTGCTCGGGGATCAGCGCGACGATCGGGCGGTGGTCGCCCGCCCAGGCCGCCAGGTGCTCGGGCTTGGCCCTGTGCAGCGGCGGTGACAGCAGGATGATCCCGTCCACCGGGCACTCCCGCCCGTACATCAGCGCGAGCTCCGTGCCGAACGACCAGCCCAGCAGCCACGGGTGCGGGAGTCCGCGCTCGGCGACGAACGCCATCGCGGCCTCGACGTCGTAGCGCTCGTCCACACCGTGGCCGAACTCCCCCTGACTGCGGCCGCGCGGCGACGCCGTGCCGCGCGTGTTGAACCGCAGCACCGCGATGTCGGCCAGCGCGGGAAGGCGCCCTGCCGCCTTGCGGAGGATGTGGGAGTCCATGAAGCCGCCGCCGGTCGGCAGCGGATGCAGTGTGACCAGGGTCGCCACCGGCTCGCGGTCGAGCGGGGAGGCCAGTTCGCCGACGAGGGTCAGTCCGTCGCGCGTGCGCAGCTCGATGTCCTCGCGCCGGGCGGGCAGCTCGACGCCGCCGCGGATCTCGATCGGCCCCTGGGGCGCCGACGCGCCTGCACTGTCGGTCATTCTCTCTCCATCACTCACGCGACCCGCCAGCACGTCGTGTGCCAGTGCCGGCGGGCGGCCAGGTCGGCCGCGTCGCCCATCACGCCGTCCGCGCGCCAGGCGACCAGGTGCGCGACGCCAGGACCGATCTCACGACCGCAGCCGGGGCACACGTAGCTCTTCTGCGCCTGCACGGCCGACACGGGCTGCACGTTCCATTCGACGCCGCGCCGCATCTCCGTGCGCCGCCAGCCCGCGAGGAGGCGGTCGAGGCCGTCCTGCTCCTCTTCAGACGGCTCACCGTGACGACGGCGGGGACGATTGCTGCGGGGCACCGATCCAGTCTATGCACGCTCCGCGGCTGTGACCCGTCGTCCCACGCGCGTGGCAGGAGCGCCGCGTAGCAGGAGCGGTCAGGGCGTCGTGTCCGCTCAGTACCAGCCGGACGACTGCGAGTGCGCCCAGGCGCCGCACGGGTTCGTGTAACGGCCGGCGATGTAGCCGAGGCCCCACGAGATCTGCACGGAGGCGTCCGTCTGCCAGCCCGGGCCCATCTTGCTTCCGGGGAGGGCCTGCGGGATGCCGTAGGCGCCGCTCGGGTTGGACGCGTTCACGCGCCAGCCGGACTCCCTGTTCCACAGCGACACCAGGCAGCTGTACTGGTCGTCGCCCCAGCCGCGCTGGTGCACCATCTGGTAGGCGATCGCCTTCGCGGTGCCCGGGTCCGGAACGGGAGCGGACGGTGCGCTCGATCCGCCCGACGAAGAGGACGACGACGACGACTTCGTCGGCGTGGGCGTCGGGGTCGGCGTGGGCGTCGGCTTGAGCTTGACGCCCAGCGTGTCGCGCGTGACGGCCGTCTCCGAGGCGTTCGGGGCCGTCAGGCTCTGAACGGGGACCGCGCCGAAGCGGGAGGTCTGCTGGATGCTCTGGAGGGTGTCCGCGTACGCCGGCGTGGCTGCGGAGCCCGAGTACGGGTCCACGACGTTGACCAGCGCGAAGCCAACGGCCGCCGTGAAGGCGAACCCCCAGATCACGGCCCGCGAACGGACGTGAGGCCGTCGCGAACGACGGAATGCGACTCCGACCGGGTTGGCAGGGGTCAGCGGAACGAGCTCTGCTGCTTCTTGTCTACCCACGATCACAGAACCATAACGGACATTTCACACGTTTCCAACACGGCGCTCTCCTACTCAGGTAACGGCCAGGGTCAGCGGACCGCGAGCATCACGTCCGTGACGCTGTCCAGGAGGAGGTCCACTTGGGCCTCACGGTACCCCCCTCGCTGCTCACGGAAAGTGACCGTGCGAACTTCGTCGACGCCCATCGGGCGGCCGTCCTGGAAGTACTTCACCAGCCGGCCGGCGAACCGGTCGACGTCCTGGCGGTTGTAGCCGAGGGTCAGGAAGCTCACCCGCTGGAAGCGGTGGCCCAGCGGGCGCTCCAGCCGGTCGAGGATCGCCTGCGCCGCCGTGCGGGCGTCCTCGAACCACAGCGCGTCGTGGCCGCCGCCGCGTGCGACGTCGCGCTCACGGGCCGCGAAGGCGTCCTCCAGGCGCTCCAGGGCCGCATCCACGTGCGAGGTCGAGTAGCCGCCTTTGGTCATCGAGAACGCTGTGTGGCGGATGTCGGAGGCCGACAGCGTGCCGGGGTTCGAGGGGTCGGAGTCGTAGGCGCGACGGGCGCTGACGAGGAACTCGTCGACCTGCGCGACGTCGTACCCTGGCTTCGACTTGGGGCTCCGGGGGAAGGTGCTCACCAGCCCATTCTGTCAGGAGAAGATGAGGAACAGCACGTAGGTGGCCGCCGCGGACGGCAGGATGGAGTCCAGCCGGTCGAGGAAGCCGCCGTGCCCAGGCAGCCAGGAGCTCATGTCCTTGATGCCCAGATCGCGCTTGATCAGCGACTCGGAGAGGTCGCCCGCGGTCGCCGTGAGCAGCGCGACGACGCCGAAGATCACCCCGAACCACCACGGCTGATGGATCATGAACAGCGAGATCAGGACGCCGGCGACGATCGCCGCGACGGCGGCCCCGGCGAAGCCCTCCCAGGTCTTCTTGGGGCTGATGGTCGGCGCCATCGGGTGCCGGCCGAAGGACAGCCCGCTCGCGTACGCGCCCGTGTCGACGGCGACGACCACGATCAGGAAGCCGAGCACCCACCACTCGCCGCCGTTCTCCGCCAGCAGCAGGATAGCGAAGGAGCCGAGCAGGGTCACGTACATCTGGACGAGCACGCTCCAGGCGAGGTCGCGCGAGAGCGCGACTCCCCCTGCGCGCTTGGCCGGCAGAACGGCCTCCTCGACCAGCCGCCAGACGACCACCAGGACGATCCCCGACGCCAGCGCGACGAGCTGGCCGCCGGCGTGGAACCAGAACGTCGCAGGCACGATCGCGAGCGACGCGATCAGCGACGGGGTCCGCGGCACGCGCCTCCCGGCCCCGCGGAACGCCTGGGTGAGCTCGAAGGCGGCGAAGCCGATCATCGCGGCCCCGAAGACGAGGAAGAGCTCCTTGATGAAGATCAGGCTGACCACCAGCAGCGCGCCCGCGACCAGCCCGATCAGGGTGGCCAGGATCAGGTTGCGCCCCGTGCGGGCGGCGATCCGCTCGTTCGTCGCGTCGAGCTGCGCCTTGCGCGCCAGCACCTGCCGCTCGAAGTCGGCCCGGGTCGCCTGCACCTGCGCGCGCAATTCGGCGCGCGCCGCGGACTTCCCCCTTCTGCCCGACGCCGGCGTGCGAGGCTCGCCGGGGCTGCTCCCCTCGCTCATCTAGACCTCGAGGAGCTCGGCTTCCTTGCGCTTGAGGGCGTCGTCCACCGCGTCGACGTTGGTGCGCGTGATGGCCTCGAGCTCCTTCTCGCCGCGCGCCACCTCGTCGTCGCCGACCTCGCCCTTGAGCGCGTCCAGGTCGTCCTTCGCCTTGCGGCGGATGTTGCGGATGGCGACCTTGGCGTCCTCGCCCTTGCTTCGGACGAGCTTGACGAAGTCCTTGCGGCGGTCCTCGGTCAGCTCGGGGAGCGAGACGCGCACGATCTCGCCGTCGTTGCCGACGTTCGCCGACAGGTTCGGCATGTTGACGATCGCCTTCTCGATCTCCTTGAGGGCGGACTTGTCGTACGGCGTCACCAGCAGCACCCGGGCCTCCGGGTTCTGGAGGCCGGCCAGCTGGGCCAGCGGCGTCGGCGAGCCGTAGTAGTCGACGAGCACCTTCTGGAAGAGGGCCGGGTTCGCGCGCCCCGCGCTCACCGTGCCGAAGTCGTCCCTCGCCGCGTCCACGGTCTTGGCCATGCGCTGGCGGGCGTCGGAAATCACATCCGCGATCACGGTTTCTCCTTCAGATCGATGAGTCGTTGTCTAGTCTAGGGCCAGGCCGCGGAGCACCCCGTGCATGGCGGGGCGCCCCGCCGCGCCGGGTCAGCCGAGCAGGGTGCCGATCTCGGCGCCGAGCAGCGCGGCGGTGACATTGCCGGCCGGCTCGATGCCGAAGATGCGCATCGGCATCCCGTTGTCCATGCAGAGGCTGAGCGCGGTGGAGTCCACGGCCTTGAGGCCCTGGGTCAGCGCGTCCTGGTGGCTGATCTGGTCGATCTTGCGCGCGTCCGGGTTGGTGCGCGGGTCGGAGTCGTACATGCCGTCCACGCCGTTCTTGGCGACCAGCACGACGTCGGCGCTGATCTCCAGGGCGCGCTGGGCGGCGACGGTGTCGGTCGAGAAGTACGGCAGGCCGGCGCCGGCGCCGAAGATGACGACGCGGCCCTTCTCGAGGTGGCGCTCGGCGCGGCGCGGGATGTACGGCTCGGCGACCTGGGTCATGGCGATCGCGGACTGCACCCGCGTCTCCGCGCCCGCTTGCTCCAGGAAGTCCTGCAGGGCCAGCGAGTTCATCACGGTGCCGAGCATGCCCATGTAGTCGGCGCGCCCGCGGTCCATGCCGCGCTGCGACAGCTCGGCGCCGCGGAAGAAGTTGCCCCCGCCCACGACGATCGCGATCTCCACATCCTCCGCCGCCTGGGCGATCTCGCGCGCGATGCCGCTGACGATGTCGGGGTTCACCCCGAGCTGACCGCCTCCGAAAGCCTCGCCGGAGAGTTTCAGAAGGACCCTGCGTCTGTGAGTGGCTGCCGTCATGTGTGTGGGAGTCCTTCCGTGTGTTTCGTTAACGCTAGTGCGTGCCCGCTGTGCCTGAACAGGGAGAGGCGGACACAGAAAAGGAGTCCGGATCGTGATTCACGATCCGGACTCCTTCATGCCTGGGTCAGGCGCCGACCTTGAAGCGGGCGAAGCCCGAGACAGTCAGACCCGAGTCCTTGAGGACCTGGGCGATGTTCTGCTTGTTGTCGCGGGCGTAGTCCTGCTCGAGCAGGGCGACCTGCTTGAAGTAGGCGCCGAGGCGACCCTCGATGATCTTCGGGAGCGCGGCCTCCGGCTTGCCCTCGTTGCGCGAGATCTCCTCGACGATGCGACGCTCGTTCTCGACCTCTTCGGCCGGGACGTCCTCACGGGTGAGGTAGGTCGGGTTCGCGAACGAGATGTGCTGCGCGATGCTGCGGGCGGTCTCCGCGTCGGCGCCGGCGTAACCGACGACCACGCCGACCTGCGGGGGCAGGTCCTTGGAGGTCTTGTGCAGGTAGATCGCGAAGTTCTCGCCCGAGACGACGGCGATGCGGCGGAGCTCCACCTTCTCGCCGAGGATCGCGGCCTCGTCACCGATGAGCTCGGCGACGGTCTGCGACCCGGCGGGGGCGGCCAGCGCCTCCTCGACGGTGGTGGCGCCCGCGGCGGCGGCCGCGTCGAGCACCTTGTCGGCGAGGGCGATGAACTTCTCGCCCTTCGCGACGAAGTCGGTCTCGCAGGCGAGCTCGATCATCGTCGCGGCGCCGTGGCCGTTCTCCTTCGCGGCCACGAGGCCCTCGGAGGTGGAGCGGTCGGCGCGCTTCGCGTTGCCCTTGGCGCCCTTGAGGCGGAGGATCTCGGTCGCCTTCTCGATGTCGCCACCGGCCTCCTCGAGGGCCTTCTTGGTGTCGACCATTCCGGTGCCGAGCTGCTCGCGCAGGGCCTTGATGTCAGCGATGCTGATGTTTGCCATGTTCTGAGTGGAACCTTCTGACTCGAAGTTGTGTGAGTGTGCTTACTTGGCCTCGGCGTCGGCGTCGGCCTCGGCGACGACCTCGGCGGAGTCCGCCTTGGCCTCGGCGTCGGCTTCGCCCTCGGCGACGACCTCGGCGGAGTCCGCCTTGGCCTCGGCGAGGTCGGCGTCAGCGGCCTTCTCGTTCTCGGCGGAGGCCTGGAGCTCTTCGCTCGGCTGGGCGAGGAGCTCCTGCTCCCACTCGGCGAGCGGCTCGGCGGGCTCGGCGCCCTCTTCCGGCTTCTGGTGACGCTGGATGAGGCCCTCGGCCGCGGCGTCGGCGACGATGCGGGTGAGGAGCGTGACGGAGCGGATGGCGTCGTCGTTGCCCGGGATCGGGTACTGGACCTCGTCCGGGTCGCAGTTCGTGTCGAGGATGGCGATGACCGGGATGCCCAGCTTCTTCGCCTCGTCGATCGCGAGGTGCTCCTTCTTGGTGTCCACGACCCAGATGGCGCTCGGGGTCTTGGCCAGGTTGCGGATGCCGCCGAGCGACTTGTGGAGCTTGTCCAGCTCGCGCTTCTTGATCAGCAGCTCCTTCTTGGTGAAGCCGCTGGTGGTGCCCTCGAAGTCGAGCTCCTCGAGCTCCTTCATGCGGGCGAGGCGCTTGGACACGGTCTGGAAGTTGGTCAGCAGACCGCCCAGCCAGCGCTGGTTGACGTAGGGCTGGCCCACGCGGGTCGCCTGCTCGGCGATGGCCTGCTGCGCCTGCTTCTTGGTGCCGACGAAGAGGATGGTGCCGCCGTGGGCGACCGTCTCGCGCACGAACTCGTACGTCTTGTCGATGTAGGTGAGCGACTGCTGCAGGTCGATGATGTAGCTGCCTGAGCGCTCGGTGAGGATGAAGCGCTTCATCTTCGGGTTCCAGCGGCGGGTCTGGTGTCCGAAGTGGACGCCGCTGTCGAGCAGCTGGCGCATGGTGACGACGGCCATTTGCCGTTCTCCTGTTCTTGCGCACCCGGCCTCACGGCGGGGACACGACTCTCGGTTGTCCAGCGGAAGCCGATCGGCCGCCGCTCCTGGTGCCCCGCACCTCCCCGCACCCGCGCCTCCGCACGGAGGACCGTGGTGGATGAGCGGGAGACCGGTGGAGAGGCGCACGCCCCCATCGATGATGTTCTCGTCGAGGACGTCCGGACACGCGTAGTCACTCCGACATGCGGAGTGCAGTGGACATCCTATCAGGAACCCGGCCCCGGCCGGGCCGCGTCACGGCCGCGGGACGGTGTCCCCCGACGACCGCACCTGCGGGCCGCGGCTGCGTCCGGCGTTGGCGAACAGCGTCTCGGCGTGCTCCAGCGCCATCCCGTTCGTCTCCGGCACCTTGAAGAACACGAAGAAGAACGACAGCGCGGCGAAGATCGCGTACATCCCGTACGTGAACGGCAGAGAGAAGTCCGACATCGGCGGGAAGGAGACCGTGACGAGGAAGTTCGCGATCCACTGCGCGGAGGCGGCCACGCCGAGCGCAGCGCCGCGGATCCGCGGCGGGAAGATCTCGCCCAGCAGCACCCAGACCAGTGGGCCCCAGGAGGCGCCGAAGCAGATCACGAAGAGGTTCGCCGCCACCAGCGCGATCGGCCCCCACGGGTTCGGCAGGCTGACGGCGCCGTTCACCTTGTCGGAGAAGCTGAACGCGAGCGCCATCACCCCCAGCGACAGGGCCATGCCCACCGAGCCGGTGAGCAGGATCGGCCGCCGGCCGACCCGGTCCACCAGCAGGATCGCCACGATGGTGACGACCACGTTGGTGACGGAGGTGATCACGGTGATCAAGAGCGAGTTACTCTCGGTGAAGCCGACCGCCTTCCAGAGCGTCGTGGAGTAGTAGAAGATCACGTTGATGCCGACGAACTGCTGGAACACGGACAGGATGATGCCGATCCAGACGATGGGTTTCAGCCCGAACCGGTTGCCGCGCAGCGTGCCCTTGGCGGAGTCCTTGTCCTCCTTGATCGCGCTCTCGATGTCGCGCACCTGCCGGTCGACGTCCTCCTCCGGGACGAGCGTGGCGAAGATCTCCCGCGCCTCGTCGTGCCGGCCGGTGGACAGCAGATAGCGCGGGGACTCCGGCAGACGCAGCGCCAGGATGCCGTAGATGACCGACGGGATCACGCCGACGAGGAACATCCACCGCCAGGCCTCCAGCCCGAACCAGAGCTGGTTGGCGGCCGCACCCGCGGCGCCGGCCAACAGGGCGTCGGACAGCAGCGCCACGAAGATACCGATCGTGATGGCGAGCTGCTGGAGCGAGGCGAGGCCGCCGCGGCGCTGCTTGGGCGCGATCTCAGCGATGTACGCCGGCGCCACCACGGACGCGATGCCGATGCCGAGGCCGCCGATGATGCGCCAGAAGCCGAGGTCCCAGACGGAGACCGAGAGGCCGGCCCCGATCGAGCTGGCGAGGAACAGGACCGCGCCGATGAGCATCACCCGGATGCGGCCCCACCGGTCGGCGAGCCGCCCGGCGAGGTAGGCGCCGAGCGCACAGCCGAGCAGGGCGATGGCGACGATGAACCCGGTGACGAACGCGTTGAGCTTGAAATTGTGCTGGATGGAGTCGACCGCCCCGTTGATGACCGAGGAGTCGAAACCGAACAGGAACCCGCCCATCGCTGCGGCGACGGCGAGGCCCACGACCTTCCGCCGCATCGCCGCCGTGGGCTGCGGAACGTTCTCCTCCTCGTGATCGGATCCGGTGCTGCGCTGATCGGACATGAGACCCCCTCCTCCATCGAGTCGCCGCCCTCTGAGGAGGACGGCGGAACGTGCTGGTCAGGGTACGCCGACTCGTTCGTGTGCAGAAGAGTCCTCCACAGGGAGGGGGTGTGAGCGCGTTGTACACGGATCTGGCGGAGGCGCGGGTGGGAGGCGGTCGGTGGCGGAGGCTGGATGCGGAGGTGATGGAGGATGCGGGGTTTGTCGAGAGCGGCGAGGGTCGCTGTCGTGGTGGCGGTGCCGATCGCGGTGTTTGTGGGGCTTGGTGGTCTCGCTGAGCCGGCTGGTGGGGTCGTTCGCTCGATGGTGGAAGGCGGCGTCTCCCCCGAGACCGTTGCGGCCTCCCCTGCAACCCTGCGCGTCTCGCCGCGATGGTCGTGGCCGCTCGCACCGCTCCGGCTGGTCCGCGCCTACGAGGCCCCGCCCTCGCCGTACGCCGCCGGACACCGCGGGATCGACCTCGCGGCGCCGCCCGGCGCGATCGTGACCGCCCCCTCGGACGCGACGGTGCACTTCGTCGGGGTGGTCGTTGACCGGCCGGTGCTCACCCTGGACCACGGGTCAGGCGTGCTCTCGTCCTATGAGCCCGTCGTGGCGGAGGGTCTGGCTGCGGGCGACCCGGTGACACGCGGAATGGTGCTCGGCGTCGTCGGCGAGGGCGCGCACTGCTCCGGCGCCTGCCTCCACGTCGGCGTCCGCGTCGACGGCGAATACGTGTCGCCGCTGCTGTTCTTCGATCGGCCGCCGCGGTCGGTGCTGCTGCCGCTGCGTCCGGGAGCAGCCTCCCCCGCGGCGGCGCGCGGCCGTCCCGTCAGGCGCGGGGATGGGCGAGGCGGTAGCTCTCCTTGAGCCGTTCACTGGAGACGTGGGTGTAGATCTGCGTGGTCCCGAGGCTGGCGTGCCCGAGGATCTCCTGGACCGCCCGCAGGTCCGCTCCCCCGTCGAGCAGGTGCGTCGCGGCGGTGTGACGCAGGGTGTGCGGACCGGCCGGCCCGCCGCCGGGCAGGTCGACGAGCAGCGACGCGACCAGCTGGTAGACCGCACGCGTGCCGAGCCGCCCGCCGCGCGCCCCGAGCAGCAGCGCCGGGCCGGACCCCTCGGCTGCGAGCGCCGGCCGTGCGACCTGGAGGTACCGCCGGATCGCGCGCAGCGCAGGCACACCGAACGGGACGACCCGCTCCTTGTTCCCCTTGCCGACGACTCTCAGTGTCAGCCGCTCGAGGTCGACGTCGTCGACATCCAGGCCGGTGAGCTCGCTCACCCGGATCCCGGCCGCATACAGCACCTCGATGACCGCGACGTCCCGGATCGCCCCCGGCTCCCCGCCCTCCGCCCGAGCCGCGAGCGCGTCGAGCAGGCCGTCGATCTGCGCCCGGGTGATCACCCGCGGGAGGTGCTTGTCGGGCTTGGGCGCCCGCAAGCGCGCTGCGGGGTCGGTGGCGGTCGAGTCTGTTTCCGACGCGGCGACGACGTCCGGCCCCGTCGCCGGGACGACCGGGTGCACAGGAGCGCCCCCGATCCGCGCGTTCCACGCGCTGAAGCCGCGCACCGCGGCCGATCGTCGCGCCAGGGTGGCCCGGGCGAGCTGCTGCTGAGCGGCCTCCCAGAGCCAGTCCCGGAACAGATCGAGGGTGAGCGCGTCCGTGCTGGTCACCCCGCGCGATTCGGCGAACCGCTCGAACTGGGTGAGGTCGGAGCGGTAGGCCCGCACCGTCTGCGCCGAGTACCCGCGCTCCACCTCCAGGTGGCGCAGGTAGCCGTCGACGGCGAGACGGAGGTTCACTCCCCCAGCATCCGCCATCGGCGCCACCACCCGGCCGCGGACGCACCGGCGGCGGCGGATTCCGGCCGACAGCGTGTGGTCATCGGTCACCCCACGGCTGACTCCCCCTCGCCGAGGAGCGCTCCCAGCGGCTCGGCCAGTTCCGCCATCTCGTCGGGACTGGTCACGCAGATCGCTCCGTACTCGCGGATGAGGCGGTGGCAGCCCGCGGACGCCGGCGAGGTGATCGGGCCGGGCACGGCTCCCAGCGGGCGGCCGAGCTGGGCAGCATGGCCGGCCGTGTTCAGGGAGCCGGAGCGGGCGCCGGCCTCCACGACCACGGTCGCGTTGCTCGCGGCGGCGATCAACCGGTTGCGCATCAGGAAGCGCCAGCGCGTCGGGGTGGAGCCCGGTGGGAGCTCGGCCATCAGCAGGCCCGTGCGGGCGATGCGCTGCAGGAGGTCGTCGTTCCCGGCCGGGTAGAGGCGGTCGACGCCTCCGGCCAGGAATGCGACGGTGACCTGGCCGCTCGACAGCGCCGCGCGGTGGGCGGCGGCGTCGACGCCGTAGGCGCCTCCCGAGACGATCGCGAAGCCGCGGTCGCTCAGGCCGGCCGCGCTCTCCAGTGCGACGTGCTCGCCGTAGCCGCTGGCTGCGCGTGCTCCGACCAGCGCGATGGAGCGCGTGAGGCTGGCCAGCCGCGCGGGGTCACCGCGCACCCAGAGGGTGAGGGGCGCGCCGAGCTCGAGGCTGTCGAGGGCGGTGGGCCAGGCCGGGTGCTCCGGCGTCACGAGCAGCGCGCCGAGGTGGGCGGCGCGCTCCAGCGGAGCCTGGAGCGGCGCCCGCGGGAGGCGTCCGCGCCATCGGTCGAGGGCGTCCCGAAGCCGGTCGATGGGCAGGACGGCCGGCGAGCCGGCGTCGCGCAGCGCGGCGCGGACGGCCTGCGGCGACGTGTCACCGATCACGGCGGCGAGGGTCGGCAGTGGGCCGAACGAGCCCACAAGCAGTGCGGCGTCGGTGTCGCCCGGCTCGATCGCGGACGACAGGGCGGCCCGCGCAGCGGCCGCGAGCATCGACGGCTCGTCCGGATACTCCGTGCCCGTGGAGACCCTGCCGAGGAGGGAGGCGATCTCCCGAGACGTCAGCCCGGGGAACGTTCCGACGCTCATCGCGCGTCCCCGGGGATGATCGGCGTGGATGCGGGTGAATCCTCCGAATCCGCCCCCATCTCTCCCTCTCCTTCCGTCTCTCCTTCCGTCTCCCCTGCGCCGGCCGCCAGCCGCCACAGCGCACACTCGCCGCACCACCTTTCGCGCCCGCGCTCCGGGTTCTCGCGCTCCTCGCGGATGAGGTCGACCCAGATCCTCTTCATGCGAACGCACCTCGTCTCAGGTACAGCGCTCGTGCCACGTGCTCGCCGGTCGGGCTTGCCGCGCCGTCGAGGTCGGCGAGGGTCCAGGCGAGGCGGAGGGTGCGGTCGTAGCCGCGCATCGTGAGGGCTCCGCGCTCGAGTGAGCGGTCGAGGGTGGCGCGGGACGACGCTGCGAGCTGGCGCTCGGGGGCTCTGAGCCAGGATCCTGCGGCTTGGGAGTTCGTCGTCCAGCCGGTGCCGTGCAGGCGTTCGCGGGCGACGGCGCGGGCGCTCTCCACCGCGCGGCGGAGCTCCCGGCTCGCGCGCGACGGGGCGGTGCCGTCGGACGCGGTTCTCAGGGCGCCCAACCCCAAGCGGCGCACGGTGAGGCGGATGTCGACGCGGTCGAGGAGCGGGCCGGAGAGGCGCGTGAGGTAGCGACGGCGCGCGGCGGGGGTGCACGAGCACTCCTCGTCGGCCGAGCCGTAGCGGCCGCACGGACACGGGTTGGAGGCGAGGACGAGCTGGAAGCGGGCGGGGAACGTGGCGCTCGCGGCCGCGCGGTCGACGGCGATCGAGCCGGACTCCAGAGGCTGGCGGAGGGCGTCCAGGACGTTGGGCTGGAACTCCGCGGCCTCGTCCAGGAACAGCACGCCGTTCGACGCCCGCGCGATCGCCCCGGGCACCAGCCGTCCGCTGCCGCCGCCGACGAGAGCGGCGGACGACGCGGTGTGGTGCGGGGCCTCGAACGGCGGCCGCAGGATCAGGCCGCCGCCCACGCCCCGGCCCGACAAGGAGCGGATGGAGGTCGTCTCCATGGCCTGCTCCGGCGTGAGGTCGGGCAGCAGGGACGGCAGGCGGCGCGCCAGCATGGTCTTGCCCGTTCCGGGCGGACCGATCATCGACACGTTGTGACCTCCGGCCGCCGCGGCGACGAACGCGTCGACCGCGTCGTCGTTGCCGGCCACGTCCGCCATGTCCGGTTCCAGCGCTGCGGGGCCGGGCTCAGCGGCGACGGCGACCGGCTCCTCCTCCACCGGGTCCAGCTCCGCGCCGTGCGCGATAGCGGCGCTGCGCAACCCCGCGACCGGCACCACGTCGATCCCGTCTACCAGGAAGGCCTCCTCTGCGTTCGCCGTCGGCACCAAGACTCTCGCGAAGCCGGCATCACGCGCTGCGAGAACCGCAGGCAGCACCCCGGGGACCGGACGCAGGCGGCCGTCCAGACCCAGCTCGCCGACGTGGACGGCCGCAGCAGCCGACTCGGCGGGGACCTCGCCGGAGGCCGCCAGTGCGGCCACCGCGATCGCGAGGTCGAAGCCGGAGCCCTGCTTGCGCAAGGAGGCCGGCGACAGGTTCACGGTCAGCTTGCGCTGCGTGAGCGTGCAGCCGGCGTTGGCGGCCGCCGCAGAGACCCGCTTGCGAGACTCGCCGAGCGCGGCGTCCGGCAGCCCGATGAGCACGAAGGCGGGCAGCCCGGCCGAGATGTCGGCCTCCACCTCCACGATGTCGCCGCGCACCCCGGTCAGTGCCACGGCGAACGTGCGTGCGAGCGCCATCACGCCACCCCCGCCCGGTGCTCCACCGACGGCGTCGCGCTCCATGCGTCGAGCACGGCGATCGCGTCGATGCGCGTCTCGCCGCGGACCGGGCCGTGCCCCCGGCACCACTCGGCCGCCAGACGGCGCAGCCGTGCCGCCTTCCCCGCCGTGATCGCCTCGAACGGGTGCCCGAACGCGACCGAGCTCCTGGTCTTGACCTCCACGAACGCGGTCACGCGTCCGAGGCGTGCGATCAGATCGAGCTCCCCGCTCGCGCAGCGCCAGTTGCGGGCGACGATCTCGTAGCCCTGCGCCTCCAGCCAGCACGCCGCGACGGCCTCGCCGCGACGACCCAGACGGTCTTTCTCTGCCATGTTTCCTCCCACGACCAGCGTGGTCGGAGGGGACACGGCAGAACCGGGCAGAGCGAAATCTGTGGAGAAGTCGTCAGCTCAGAGCGTTGTGGAGGACAAGCACCACGAGCACAACGAACACGACGAGCTCACTCGTCGAGCGCCAGCTCCTTCGGGAGCTCGAACTCCTTGCTCGAGAGCTCCTCGATGTTCACGTCCTTGAACGTCAGCACGCGAACGGACTTCACGAACCGGTCGGCGCGGTAGACATCCCACACCCAGACATCGTTCATCGTCAGCTCGAAATAGAAGTCGTGCTCCGTATCGCGGCGCACGAACTCCACCTCGTTCGCCAGGTAGAAGCGGCGCTCGGTCTCGATCACGTACTTGAACTGCGAGACGACGTCCCGGTATTCGCGATACAAAGCCAGCTCGACCTCGCGGTCGTAGTCGTCGAACTCGTCCTCATCCATCGTTCGCCAAGTCTAGCCGTGCCGACTCAGCTCGGCATGTCGAGGGTCGCGAGGTCCTTCAGCCAGGTCAGCCTGTGCAGCGCGCTCGGGCCGAGCTCTGCGATCGCGGCGAAGTGCTCCGGGGTCGAGTAGCCCTTGTTGCTCACCCAGCCGTAGCCGGGATAGTCCACGTCGTGACCGATCATCAAACGGTCGCGGTGCACCTTCGCGATGACCGAGGCCGCGGCCACCGACGCGCAGTCGCGGTCGGCCTTGATCCGCGTGACGACGCGAGCCGGGCGCATCAGCGCCGGATTGAGGTAGTCGTAGTTGCCGTCCAGGATCAGCGTGCTGTCCCGCACCTGCGCACCCTGATCCTCCAGCATCGCAAGGGCGCGGGCGCCGGCGAGGCCCAGGCAGCGCATGATGCCGAGCGAGTCGACCTCCGCGGCGGAGGCCATCCCGACGGCGTGGAACAGCGACCAGCGCCGGCAGGCGGGCTCGAGCGACTCGCGCACCGGTTCGGGCAGCAGTTTGGAGTCGCGCAGCCCGGGCGGGATGCGCTTGACCGCGGTGTCGATGACCACCATGCCGACCGCCACCGGGCCGGCCAGTGCCCCGCGGCCGACCTCGTCGACGGCAACGATGGAGGTGACGCCGTCGCGGTAGAGCGCCTTCTCGAAGCGCAGCGACGGCGAGACCGGGGTCATCATTCCTTCTTCTCCTCCACGCCTCTGAAGACATCAGGATAGTCGTCCAACCACGTCCATCTGCTGACCGGCCAGCTGATCACGGAGGCCCGTCCGACGACGTGGTCGAGCGGGACGAAGCCGCGGCCGGGGAGCGCCTGGTTGCGGGAGGAGTCCTGCGAGTCGTAGCGGTTGTCGCCCATGACCCAGATCCGCCCCTTCGGGACCGTCACGTCGAAGGCGAGCGTCGCGGCGTCCTTCTGGCCCGGCGGGACCACGATGTACGGCTCGTGGATCGCGGTGCCGTTGACGGTGATCCGGCCTGCGGCGTCGCAGCACACCACGTGGTCGCCCGGCAGGCCGATGAGCCGTTTCACGAGGTGGTCGTCGCTGTCGGAGGCGGACAGCCCGACGAACGTCAGCGCGGTGTCGGCCGCCTGGGCCAGCGGGTTGCGCACGACCGGCGGAGACTTCGGGAGCCAGCCTCCCGGATCCCGGAACACCACGACATCACCACGGCTCAGCGGGAACAGCGACGGCTGCAGCTCGTTCACGAGGATCTTGTCGTTGATCTGGAGGGTGTTCTCCATCGATCCGGAGGGGATGTAGAACGAGCGCACCACGAAGGTCTTCACCAGGAAGGCCACGAGCAGCGCGATCACCACCACGACCAGCACGTCCTGCGCGAACAGCAGGCCGCTGCGCCTGCCGCGCTCTCGCCGCGCCACGCGTTCGGGCCGCGTGGGCAGTGTCTCGTCCGTCATCCACCCTGCCTGGCTCGTTAACCGCCTGAGCTCCCGGTCCAGTGTAGGACCGGGAGCTCAGGAAGAGTCGCGCGCGAAACGCTCAGTTGTCGCGCTTCTCCTTGATCTTCGCCTTCTTGCCGCGCAGCTCGCGGAGGTAGTACAGCTTGGCGCGACGGACGTCACCGCGGGTGACGACCTCGATGTGGTCGATGACCGGCGAGTGCACCGGGAAGGTGCGCTCGACGCCGACCTGGAAGCTGACCTTGCGGACCGTGAAGGTCTCGCGGACGCCTTCGCCCGAGCGGCCGATGACGACGCCCTGGAAGACCTGGATACGAGAGCGGGTGCCCTCGATGATGTTGACGTGCACCTTGACGGTGTCGCCGGCACGGAACGCGGGGATGTCCGACTTGAGGGACGCGGCGTCCACCTGATCGAGGATGTGCATTGCTGTTCGCTCTCTGTACCCGCCTGCAGGTCGGGGACGGATTCGGGGCCGTCGTACGGATGCGCGATGCGCACGGCGGACGGCCGGGATTCGATTGGGTGTGCACGCTCGATTTGCTGGCTCCCCTGCGGCAGAGCCGGGCGGCGGCACGAACAACCATTCTGCCACGCTCAGGGCCCTATTGCCAAAGCGCGCCGGGCGCCGACGGCGCGGAGGTCAGTCCTCGCGGTGCTCTTCGATGACGATCACGTCCGCGTCGTCCACCACGGGGCTGGACGGCCGCGGCACCTGCTGCGGCTGCGCGGCCTGCTGGTAGGCGGCGAAGGTGACCGCCACCCGGTCGCGCGCCTCGGTCACCAGCTCCCACAGCCCGACCCAGAACGTCGCGAGGAAGAACAGCACGCCGAGCACGGCGAGCCAGCCGGTGGCGCCGGGCGGGAAGAACCCGAAGGCGATGATGGAGGCGCTCCAGCCGGCGAGGAGGCCGGTGTCGTACCAGGAGACCGCGCGGGTCTCCCTGACGCTCCTGCGCGCCATCACGATGCCGCCGATCGCGAGCAGCGCGACGAAGAGGATCGGGCACAGCACCAGCAGCCCGAGGAACGTCCAGCCGCTGCCCTGGTGGAACGCGGCCCAGCCGATCAGGAGCCAGATCGGCAGCACCACGGCGGACGGGAAGAGCCACCAGTAGAACACCTTGCGGATGAACATGCGGCCAGCGTAACGTCGCGCGGCTGTGCGGTGGCTGCCGGTTCGCCGTGGGCGGACTCCGGACCGCGCCGCATGGAAGACTGGACGCAGTCACACCACAGAAGGAGAACGTCCCGTGATCGAGCTGAGGACCCCCGCCGAGATCGAGCAGATGCGACCGGCCGGCCGGTTCGTCGCGGAGGTCCTCGCCGAGACGGCCGCGGCGGCGAAGGTCGGCGTCAACCTGCTGGAGCTGGACCGGATCGCGCACGACCTGATCCGAAGCCGCGGCGCGGAGTCCTGCTACATCGACTACCACCCGTCGTTCGGCGCGAGCCCGTTCGGCAAGGTGATCTGCACCTCCGTCAACGACGCCGTGCTGCACGGCCTTCCTCACGACTACCGGCTACGCGACGGCGACCTGCTCAGCCTGGACTTCGCGGCGAGCGTCGACGGCTGGGTGGCCGACTCGGCGGTCAGCATCGTGGTCGGGTCGGCGCGCGACGAGGACCTCCGGCTCATCGACACGACCCGCCGGGCCCTCACCGCGGGCATCGCGGCCGCACGGCCCGGGGGCAAGGTGGGCGACATCTCGGCCGCGATCGCGGCCGTGGCGCACGCCGAGGGGTACTCGGTGAACACGCAGTTCGGCGGCCACGGCGTCGGCCGCACGATGCACGGCGACCCGCACATCCCGAACGACGGCCGCGCCGGACGCGGCTTCCCGCTGCGCCCCGGCCTGGTCATCGCGATCGAGCCGTGGTTCCTGGAGACCACCGACAAGATCTTCACCGACCCGGACGGCTGGACGCTCCGCTCCGCCGACGGCTCGCGCGGCGCCCACTCCGAGCACACCATCGCCATCACCGACTCCGGCCCCCTCATCCTCAGCGCCCCGTAGTAACCGCCGAGTACGCTCGAAATCAGGCGAAAACGGTGGCGTGGTCTACCGGTGGATGCAACGGGCTGATCCGGAAGGATTCTGCTCATGGTCGGGACGCGGTTGTCTGTGGTGGAGCGTGGCAAGATCGA
>NZ_JBHTXK010000009.1:0-139078 GCF_042791795.1 Leifsonia sp. NPDC056665 | reverse complement strand
AGCCTGGCTCGACTACTACAACCTAGACAGACCCCACCTCGGCATCGGAGGCCAAACACCCATCGACCGAATCAACAACGGTCGAGGTCAGTACACCTAGCGCGGGCGTGGGGGTGGGCGCGGCGCGTGGGGGAGCGGGTGGCGGGCCGCTACAGTCGCACCATGCGCACTCTCTACCCGGAGATCGAGCCGTACGACAGCGGGATGCTGGACGTCGGCGATGACCAGCAGGTGTACTGGGAGACCAGCGGGAACCCCGAGGGCAAGCCGGTGGTGTTCCTGCACGGCGGCCCCGGCGGCGGCACCACGCCCTCCCACCGCCGGCTGTTCGATCCCGAGCGGTACCGGATCGTCCTGCTCGACCAGCGCAACTGCGGTCGCAGCCTGCCGCACGCGAGCGACCCGGACGCCGACCTGTCGGCGAACACCACCTGGAATCTCGTCTCCGACCTGGAGAAGCTGCGCGAGCACCTGGAGGTCGAGCGCTGGCAGGTGTTCGGCGGCTCGTGGGGCAGTGCGCTGGCGCTCGCCTACGCGGAGACGCATCCCGAGCGGGTGACCGAGCTGATCGTGCGCGGCATCTTCACGCTGCGCCCGGCCGAGCTGGACTGGTTCTACGAGGGCGGCGCGGCCGCGCTGTTCCCCGACCTGTGGGAGGGCTTCGTGGAGCCGGTGCCGCCGGCGGAGCGCGGCCACCTGATCCGCGCGTACAGCCGGCTGCTCGCCGACGAGGACCCGGCCGTGCACGGTCCGGCCGCCGTCGCCTGGTCGCGCTGGGAGTCCTCCACGATCACGCTGCTGCCGCGGCCGGAGGTCGTCGAGACCTTCACCGAGGAGAAGTACGCCGTCGCCTTCGCGCGCATCGAGAACCACTACTTCATGAACGGCGGCTGGTTCGAGGAGGACCAGCTCATCCGCGACGCGTACAAGCTGGAGGGGATCCCCGGCGTCATCGTGCAGGGCCGCTACGACGTCTGCACGCCGGCGATGACGGCCTGGGATCTGCACAAGGCGTGGCCGGAGGCCGAGCTGAACATCGTCCCGGACGCCGGGCACGCGTACGACGAGCCGGGAATCCTGGACGCGCTGATCGAGGCGACCGACCGGTTCGCCGGCGATGCGGCCGCCGCGGGGGACGACGTGGACGACGAGGACGGCGAGGACGCGGGCGACGAAGACGTGGACGACGACGCCGCGGATGAAGGCGGCTCGGATGAGGAATCCGCGGACGAAGAAGCCGCGGACGACGAGGGCGAGAAGTAGCCCCGCTCAGCCGGCGAGGGCCGCGAGCGCCTTCCTGAGCTGCGTGGACGAGGTCGTCATCGTGTACGGGAAGTACACGACCTCCACGCCCACGGCGGCGAACTCCCGCTCCAGCCGGAGGCCCTTCTCGGTGCCGCGCCAGTCGTCGCCCTTGAAGAACACGTCGAAGCGCAGGTCCCGCCACATGTCGAGCTTGTCCGGGACGGTCTCGGCGACCGCCTCGTCCACGTAGGCGATGTGGCGCACGATCTCGATCCGCTCCGCGAGGGGGATGACCGGGTCGACGCCCTTGGTGAGCCGCAGCATCTCGTCGGAGACCACGCCCGCGATCAGGTAGTCGCACTGGCTCTTGGCGTGCTTGAGGATGTTGAGGTGTCCGATGTGGAACAGGTCGAACGCTCCTGCGGCATAGCCGACGCGCATGCTCACTTTCGATGGCCCCCTTCGGGTGAGGTATCCTCACCTAGTGTGGCGAATTAGTGAGGATTTGTCACCCCCCAATCCGGACGGGCCGGAAACGGGGCAGCCGCGCGAGGGGCCGGTCAGCTCCTGGTGGCGATGAGGGCCGCCGCGATCACCTGGGTCGCGGCCGCGATCTGCGCGAACGCCGCCTCGTACGCGGCGTCGCCGAGACCGTATGGATCGAGGACGTCGCCCTCCGCGTAGCCGCGTCGCGTCGACCGGCTCCTGCTGACCACGCCGGCCGGCGGCCGGTGCGCGGCCGCCCACTCGACCAGCCCGGCGGGGTCGAGCGCCGACGCGTCGGCCCCGCGCACGGCGTCCGCGAACTCGGTGAGCGTGAACGCCCGGCGGACGGTCGACGGCGCATGGTCGGTGACCCAGCCCCGGTGCTCCCGGGTCGCCGTGAGGATGAGGCCTGCTCCGGTCAGCAGCTCGGTGTCGGCCTGTCGTGCGGCGAAACCGCCGACCTCCACGCCGTGGGCCTCGAGCAGCTCGTCCATCGGCGGGTTGACCGGCCAGCCGGTCATGGCGTGCGTGCCGGCGGACGACACCGCGAAGCGCCCTCCCGCGCCTGCCAGGTCGTGCGCCAGGAGGAGGTCCATCGCGGGGGAGCGGCAGATGTTCCCGGTGCAGATGGCGAGGATCTCGAAGCGCGTCGATGCCGTCATGCTGCCATTCTGGCTGAAACGAGGAGTGCCACCCGAAGAGGGGGTGAATACTGTATGGCGCGGCGCGCTAGCACGCGATAAAATATCTTGAGCTGTGCGCGCTCTCAGGCAGCGTCTGATAGGTTGCCATTCAATACTCCCGCGCAGAAGGCCTGGTCTCACTTTCTCGCTCTCCGCGACGAGCAGCATTGGAAACCCCCATTCCATGGCAACAGCCCGACACCGCTCCGGCGGTATGCATACCCCTGCCCCCCGTAAGAACCGAAACATCCTGATCGCCGGCGTCGCCGGCGCCGCAGCGACGGCGCTCGCCGTCGTCGGCCTCCCCGCCCTGACGGCTACGGCCGCCCCGACCAGCTACGCGACCGGCGCGCAGATCGTCTCCGACGACTTCTCGCGGACCAGCGCCGCGGGTTGGGGCTCCGCCCCCGTCGGTGGTGCATACAAGGTCAACAGCGCGTCGTCCTTCTCCGCGAAGAACGGCATCGGCACGATGGCCCTCCCGAAGCCGGGCGCCTCGCTCACCGCGGGACTGCCCTCGGTCTCGGCCGGCGACGTCACCGCCTCGGCGACGATCGACGTCCCGAAGATCCCGACCAGCGGCAACGGCGTCTTCGCCGGCGTGCAGCTCCGGTCGGCCGGCGGGTCGTACTACCAGGCCAACATCCGCGTCGGCAAAGGCGGCGTCCTGAACCTCACGATCGTGCGCGTCAACGGCTCGACCGCGAAGCAGACGGTCGTCAGCCCGGAGAAGCGCATCGCGAGCGGGCTGAAGGCCGGCTCCGCCGTGCAGCTCCAGTTCCAGGCGACCGGCACCAACCCGGTCCACCTCCAGGCGCGCGCCTGGCTCGCCGGCGCCTCGCAGCCCGGCTGGCAGCTCAGCGCCGACGACACGTCCTCCGCGCGCCTCGGCGCCGCGGGCAGTGTCGCCGCCTGGTCGTACCTGTCGGCCGCCAGCGCGGCCACGCCGGTCGCCTTCGACACGCTCACCGCGTCGAAGCTGGTCCCGGTGGGCTCGAACCCGTCGACCACTCCGACGCAGACGCCGACGCCGACTCCGACGCAGACGCCCACGTCGACTCCGACGCCGTCGTCCACCCCGACCTCGACGCCCACCACTCCGCCGACGTCCACCCCGGCGCCCGGCCCGAGCGGTGACCCGGCCATCGACACCTCCGGCACCCGCTTCGCCACCGGCGCGGCGGCCATCGGCAGCACGTCGTACGCCGTGCCCGCCGGCGCCATCGTGGTGTCCCCCGGCGGCAGCGTGCAGAACGCGATCAACGCCGCCCCCAACGGCGGCACGGTCGTGCTCCGCGCCGGCAGCTACCACGAGTCGCTGACGATCCCCGGCGGCAAGAAGCTGACCATCCAGTCGTACCCGAAGGAGGCCGTCTACCTCGACGGCAGCTCCGTGGTGTCCAACTGGGCGCAGAGCGGCTCGACGTGGCGTGCCACCGGCTGGAACCATGTGTTCGACGCCAGCCCCACGTTCACCCGCGGCGCCAAGGACGGCACGAGCGCCGGCTGGCAGTGGATCAACCCGGCCTACCCGATGGCCTCCCACCCCGACCAGCTCTGGGTCGGCGGCACGGCCATGAAGCAGGTCGCCAGCGCCTCGCAGGTCACCGCTGGCACGTTCTCCTACGACACCGCGGCGAAGACCCTGGTGCTCGGCACGAACCCCGCCGGCAAGGAGGTGCGCGCGAGCGACCTCCAGAAGGCGATCACCGTCGGCGCCCCGGGCTTCACGCTCAAGGGGATCGGCGTGCGCCGCTACGCCCCGTCCGTCCCGGACATGGGCGCGGTGACCTCCTACCAGGGCGGTGCGACGTTCGAGAACGACTCGTTCTCCGACATGGCCACCACCGGTGTCGCGCTCGGCGGCTCGGGCAACACCCTGCGCAACGTGACGGTCGCCCGTGACGGCCTCCTGGGCGTGCAGGCGAACAACGCGGACAACCTCACGCTGGACGGCGTGCTGGCCGCCGACGACAACGCGGAGCACTTCAACACCTCGCCGGTCTCCGGTGGCGTGAAGATCACCCGCTCGCGCAACATCACGGTCGTGAACAGCGCGTTCCTGCACAACCAGTCGCACGGCCTGTGGTTCGACGAGTCGACGTACAACATGAACGTGGCGCACAACGACTCGCTCGGCAACCAGGGCAACGGCATCGTCGTGGAGATCTCGGCCACCGCCAAGATCGCCGACAACGTGGTGTCCGGCAACGCGTCGGACGGCCTCAAGCTGAACAACATCAGCAACGCGCAGGTCTGGAACAACACGCTGACGAACAACACCGGCCGCAACCTGGACATCACCCAGGACGCGCGCCGCGGGAACAGGGCCTCCGACGCCGGGCACGACCCGCGCCAGGCGTTCCCCGACCCGACGATGACGTGGATCACCGGCCCGGACACGATCCGCAACAACATCATCTCGGGCGGCTCGGGCAACTGCCTGCTGTGCGTCGAGGACTACGCGCACATCCTCTCGGGCAGCCAGATGGGCATCGACGCGGACTACAACCTCTACAGCCGCCCGTCCGCGAGCGCGCCGAGCTGGTTCGCGATCTGGTCGACCGGCGCGGGCAACCCCGGGGTGTACACCTCGCTGTCTGCCTTCACGTCCGCCACCGGCAAGGGCGCGCACAACACGCTCGTGCAGAGCGCGCCGACAGGCGCCGCTCAGCCGAACGTGTCGACGGGGGGAACGGCGACGGGCCTTTCGTCGGCCATCGCCTCGCTCGTCGGCCGCCCGGCCGGGACCGCGCACATGGGTGCGTGGTGATCCCCACCGCCTGATCCGCTCTCCGAGCAAGCGACGCCGCCGGGCCTTCCGCCCGGCGGCGTCGCCGTGTCTCCGGCTCGCGATTCGCCGACCTCGCGTCATGGCGGCGCCCTGCTCCGGTCTGTTCAGCAACCGCGCCACCGAACAGCTTGGAGAACTCATGCCATCACTACGCGCACCCATCACTGTCGCCGGGGCAGTGCTCTTCGCCGTCACCGCCGCGTGCGTGCCGGCGATCTCGGCCACCGCTGCCACCGCGGCACCCGCCGCCACGACCACGGCCTCCACGACCTATGGGGTCGGCCCGCAACTGGTGTCGGACGCGTTCTCGCGCACGACCTCCAACGGGTGGGGCGCGGCCCCGGTCGGGGGAGCCTACGCCGTCAACAGCGCGTCGTCGTTCTCGACGGGGAGCGGAGTGGGCACGATGAAGCCCTCCGCTCCCGGTGCGACGCTGACCGCCTCGCTGCCGTCCGTCACGGCCGCCGACGTCACGACGTCCGCGACCATCGACATCCCGACCATCCCGACCAGCGGCAACGGCGTCTTCGCCGGTGTGCAGCTGCGGGCGACCGGAGGGTCGTACTACCGGGCCAACATCCGGGTCGGCACGGGCGGCGTCCTGACCCTCGCGATCGTGCGGGTCAACGGTTCGACCCAGACGACCGTCGCTCCCGAGCTGGGCATCGCCAGCGGACTGAAGGCCGGCTCTGCCGTGCAGCTCCAGTTCCAGGCCACAGGCTCGAGCCCGGTGCATCTCCAGGCCCGCGCCTGGGTCGCGGGCGCCGCGCAGCCGGGCTGGCAGCTCGCGGCCGACGACTCGTCGTCCACCCGCCTGGGCAGCGCGGGCAGCATCGGCGCGTGGTCGTACCTCTCGGGGGCCACGGCCGTGCAGCCCGTCCAGTTCGACTCGCTCACGGCGTCGGCGCTGACGGCCGTCACGTCGACCCCGGCGCCTGCGCCGACTCCGACCACGACTCCGACGCCCGCGCCGACACCGACGCCCGCTCCCACCGCGGCGCCGTCCGTCCCCGCTCCCGGGCCGGCCCCCACCGCCTCGCCGTCGATCGACACCACCGGCACGCGCTTCACGACCGGTTCCGCCCCGATCGGCGGCACCTCCTACGCGGTCCCGTCCGGAGCGATCGTGGTGTCCCCGTCCGGCTCGGACAGCGCGGCAGGCACGCTCGCCGCGCCGTACGCGACCGTGCAGAAGGCGATCAACGTGGCTCCCAGCGGCGCGACGATCGTCCTGCGCCAGGGCAGCTACCACGAGTCGCTCTCGGTCCCGGCGGGCAAGAAGCTCACCGTCCAGTCGTACCCGAAGGAGGCTGTCTACCTCGACGGCAGCACGGTCGTCTCCAACTGGGTGCAGAGCGGCTCGGTGTGGAAGGCGGCCGGCTGGAACCACGTCTTCGACGACAGCCCGACCTTCACCCGCGGCGCTGCGGACGGCACCACGCCGGGGTGGCAGTGGATCAACCCGGCGTACCCGATGGCGTCCCACCCCGACCAGCTCTGGGTCGGCGGCTCCGCGATGAGCCAGGTGGCGAGTGCGGCGCAGGTCACCGCCGGGACGTTCTTCTACGACACCGCGGCTCAGACCCTGGTGCTCGGCACCAACCCGTCGGGCGCGGACGTGCGCGCGAGCGATCTGCAGAAGGCGATCACCGTCGGGTCGGCCGGCTTCACGCTGAAGGGCGTCGACATCCGCCGCTACGCGCCCTCGGTGCCGGACATGGGAGCGGTGACCGACTATCAGGGCGGTGCCACGTTCGAGAACGTCACGTTCACCGACAACGCCACCACGGGTGTCTCGCTCGGCGGAGCGGGCAACACGCTGCATGACGTGACCGTCGCCCGCAACGGCCTCCTCGGTGTGCAGGCGAACTACTCGGACGGCCTGACGCTGAACGGCGTCCTCGCGTCCGGCAACGACGCAGAGCACTTCAACACCTCGCCGGTCTCCGGCGGCGTGAAGATCACCCGTTCGCGCACCGTCACGGTGGAGAACAGCGCGTTCGTGGACAACCTGTCCCACGGCCTGTGGTTCGACGAGTCGGTCGACGACATGACGGTCGTCCACAACGACTCGCTGCGGAACGCGGGCAACGGCATCGTCCTGGAGATCTCGGCGACGGCGACCATCGCGGACAACGTGGTGTCGCGCAACACCTCGGACGGGCTCAAGCTCGACGACATCGGCGGCGGCGTGCAGGTCTGGAACAACACGCTCACCGACAACACCGGCCGCAACCTGGACATCACCCAGGACGCGCGCCGCGGGAACAACGCGAGCGATGCGGGGCACGACCCGCGTCAGGTGTTCCCCGACCCGACGATGACGTGGATCACCGGCCCGGACACGATCCGCGACAACATCATCTCGGGAGGCTCGGGCAACTGCCTGCTGTGCGTCGAGGACTACTCGCACACGTTCTCCGCGGCTCAGCTCGGCATCGACCCGGACGACAACCTGTATCGCCGGCCCTCGACCAGCGCACCGACGTGGTTCGGGGTCTGGTCGCGCGGCGCCGGGAACCCGGCGGTCTACGACACCCTCGCGGCGTTCACCGCGGCGACCGGTAAGGACGCGCACAGCACCCTCGTGGAGAGCGCGCCCGTCCAGTCCACCACGCAGCTCGACGCCTCGGCGTCCCGTGCCGCTGCGGGCCTCCCGGCCTCCATCGCAGCGCTCGTGGGCCATGCGACGGGCACGGCGCACCTCGGGGCCTGGTGACCCTGCGCCCCTGACCGTGCGCTCAGCGCACCTCGACGCCGCCGGGCTGCTCCGCCCGGCGGCGTCCGAGGTCGCGGGTCACGTACCAGAGGTTCGGGATGACCTGGCAGAGCAGGACGCTGATGGCGGATCCGATGATCGGGCCGCCCGCGCCGATGACCCCGACGAGCCACCAGGACAGCGCCAGGTTGAGCGGGACGCTGATCAGGATGGGCCAGACCTGGAAGGTCAGTCCGCGCTTGTCGGTCATGTACATCCCGGCCGGGTACTTCGCGGCCTGCAGCGCGACGAACACGACGAAGCCGCCGACCAGCCACGGGTCGAGGGCGAAGCGGTCGCCGGCGATGAAGTGGGTGAGCAGCGGGGACAGCGCCGCGAGCGCGAGCCCGAGCCCGAGCCCTCCCGCCAGGAACCACAGGGTCGGCTTCATCGGCGACTCGATGCGCGACTCCGAGCGGGCCTTCGCGTAGATCGGCCAGAGCGCGATGCCCGCGGCGGCGATGGTCTGCACCACCAGCCCGAAGAGCTGGGAGGCCAGGTTGTACTGCGCGAGCTCGGTGCCGGTCGTGAGATGGCTGAGCAGCAGGCGGTCGGTCTGCATCGCGATGGGGAGCGCGACCATCTGCACCAGCATCGGCCAGGCCACCCCGATCGCGGGGACGCCAGGGTACCTGCGCGGGAACGGCACCTCGCGCAGCGCCCTGCCCACCTGCGGCTTGATCAGCCGCGCGGCCATCACGAGGCAGATCAGGGAGGCCAGCCCATTGGCCAGGTAGGAGAGCACCGCGAGGAAGCTCCCCGCGGGCGCCGAGACGGCGACGAGCGTGGCGAGACCGAGGAACATCGCCGGGGCGACGACGGCCTGGCTGGACACCTGGGTGCTGGTGCGGCCCAGCCCGACCAGGATGCGCGAGCCGACGCTGAGCGGCAGCACGACGGCGAACGTGCCCAGGCAGAGGAAGGCGGCGAGGCTGCCGCCGTCGGGGAGCAGGCCGCCTCCGAGGATCGCGGGCCACCAGCCGAGCAGGCTGATGACGATGCCCACCCCGATGATGACCGCCGCGGAGATGAGCAGGATGCGGAAGGCGGTGACGATCGTGCGCCGCACGGTGCGGTCGGACGCGGGGGCGTCGGAGCCGGCGACGGCGTTGATGACGACCGCGGCGATGCCGAGGTCGGCGAACGGCAGCAACGCGGGCAGCGCGGCGAGCAGGCCGTACTGCGCGTAGGCGTCCGTGCCGAAGTGCTGGATGATGAGGCGGCTGTTGACGATGCCGATGATGCCGGAGAGCCCCATCACGAGGACCTTCATCACCGCCGTCGAGCCGACGGCACGGACCATCCCGCCGCGCCCGTGGCCCTGGCGGGCCTTCGCCTCCGCCTTGTCCGTTCGCGCGGCACGGACGTGCGTCATGCGCGCGCCCCCCGGTCGCCGAAGAGTGCGCGCCCCGCGGCGATGCGGCCGTCGACGCCGGGCAGCGCCGCCAGCACGTCGGCCGCGCCACGTGGGGCGACCAGCGCGTCCACCACCCCGTCGGCGATGCCTGCGCTGTCGATGGCGGCGGGGAGGACGACGTGGCCGGCGTCGATCAGCCACTCGGCGATCCCGGTCTCGCTCGTCGTGACGATCTCGCAGCCGTGGGCGAGGCCCTCCACGATCGGGAGGCCGACCTGCTCGCGCCACGCGCCCACCCTCCGGGAGGGCAGCACCAGCACGTGCGCCCGCCTGAGCTCCTCGTGCACGACGGACCGGGGCGGGTCCACGATCAGGCGGATGGTGGGATCGGCGGCGGCCGCGTCCTGGGCGGCGGACAGCAGCTCGCCGGTGCCGACGAGGGTCAGTCGCGCCCCGGGATGCCGGGAGAGGATCGCCGGCCAGGCCTCCAGGACGTCCGCGAAGCCCTTGCGCGGCGAGAACGAGCCGAGGAAGAGGACGCTGTCCTGGTCCCGCACGGCGAGGTCGGCGGCGCACGGGCAGGGGCTGGGCAGCGCCTCCACGGTGAGCTGGCGGCGCGGCGGGTGCGCGAACGTCGAGTTGTAGAGCACGTCGGCCTCGGAGGTCCCGTAGACGACCGTGTCGAGGCGGTGCCAGATGTAGCCGGCGAGGACCCGTTCAACGGAGCGGCGCAGCCGGCTGCGCACGCGCGGCGGCCGGATGGCGAACGGGTCGAGGTCCTCGATCGCGTACGTGGCGACCTCGGCCCGCGGGGCTCCCGCGAGGTGCTTCATCCCCAGCACCGCCAGCACGGCGGCGGTCCGGGGGAGGGAGTCGAGGTACAGCGGCTCGTCGATCTCGACCCGGGTGATGCGGCTGCGCAGGACGAGGCGTGCTGCGCCGAGGGTGCCGGCCTGGGTCAGCTCGACGCCGTCGGCGAGGGCGGGGTCGAAGTCGTAGCGCTTGGCGCGGTAGACGATGGCGGCAGGGGCGAGCTCGCGTGCGCGCTCGAGGTGCACGCTGCGCACCTGCTCGTAGAGCCGCACATGCTGGTGGTGCAGGGTGGGTGCTTCGCCGGCCACTGTCCGCTCCGCGTCTCGGGTCATCGCCGCGGATCGGTCGCGGCTCCTGCTCGCGATTCTAGGGACCCGCGCTGCGAATAACGAGAGATTCTCACAAAATACCCTCACAAGTGGGGGTCCACCCGGCGGGACGGGTCACAGCTAGGGTGGTCGCACAATGAGCCGACGCGAGCGCATCGTGGTGCAGCAGTCCTTCCCCGCACCACGGCCGACGACGAACCCCTATATCGTCATGCTCCGGGACAGCCTGGCGGCGACCCCCGGCGTCGAGGTGCGCACGTTCGGCTGGCGGTCGGCGCTGCTCGGGCGCTACGACGTGTTCCACGCCCACTGGCCGGAGATCCTGGTGGCCGGCCACGGCCCGGTCAAGTCGCTCGCTCGCCAGGCGCTCACCGCCGTTCTGCTGCTCCGGCTGGGGGCGACGAGGACGCCGGTCGTGCGGACGCTGCACAACCTCCACCTCCCGCAAGGCATCTCCCGGCGCGAGCGCGCGCTCCTGCGCTGGTTCGACCGGCGCACGGTCCTGTGGATCGGGCTGAACCCGACGACGCCGTTCCCCGCCGGCTCCGCGCACGAGACGATCCTTCACGGCGACTACCGCGAGTGGTTCGCCCGCTTCCCGCATCCGGCCAGGGAGCAGGGCAGGGTCGGGTACTTCGGCCTGATCCGGCGCTACAAGGGGGTGGAGGAGCTCATCGAGGTCTTCGGCGCGGTGCCGGGAGACGGGCTGCGCCTCAGTGTCGCCGGCCGGCCCTCCACCGAGGAGCTGACCGAGTCGGTGCTGGCGCTGGCGGCGCGCGACCCGCGGGTGAGCGTGAAGCCGGCGTTCCTGGAGGACGCGGAGATCGCCGAGCTCGTCGGCCGCTCGGAGCTGATCGCGCTGCCGTACCGCGAGATGCACAACTCCGGTGGAGTGCTCGCGGCGCTCTCCCTCGATCGGCCGGTGCTGGTGCCGGGGAACGAGACGACGGAGGCGCTTGCCCGGGAGGTCGGACAGGCGTGGGTGCTGCGCTACGACCGGCTGACGCCCGAGGTCCTCGGCGAGGCGATCACCCGGGTGGCCGCCCTGGACCCGGACGAGCGACCCGACCTGAGCGCGCGCAGCTGGGCCGACGCCGGCCTGCGCCACCTCGACGCCTACCGCCGCGCGATCGACCTGCGGCGCTCTGGTCGTTCGCGCGGTCGAGCGGCCGGTTAGGGACGCGCGTACTCCTGCACGACGCGGCCGGCGGACGCGGCGATCATGCCGACGCCCCGGTAGGCGGCCCGCGAGCCCCGCGCCTGGTGCTCTTGCGAGCCCGTCACGACGCCGAGCGCGCACCGCAGCACGCCGCCCGCGATCCGGGCCACTCCGCCCGCCGTCGCGGCGACGCGGGCGACCGCTCGTGAGGCGGGGCCGCCCGCGAGCCGGATGCGCACCACCGCGGCCGAGTTCCCGTGGCTCAGCGCTCGCCGCAGCACCCACCGGCGGCTGATCCGGGACGCGGGGACCAGGTCGTCGACCACCGACTCGGCGCACCACACCATCCGGTAGCCCCGCCGGCCGAGCTGGCTGGTGAAGAGGGTGTCCTCGCCGCCGCTCAGACCGAGGTCGAGCGCGAACCGGAGGCCGCTCGCGCGCACCTGCGCGACGTCCAGGAGGACGTTGTTCGAGGCGGAGACGCCGAGCTCCGTGCCGGTCGGCCAGGTGCGGCGGACGAAGAACCGCCCGGCGAGGATCCACGACGACGGCGCGACCTCGTACTCCGGGACGACCCAGCCCTGCACGAGCGCGGCGCCCGTCGCCCGCCAGATCCGCACGAGCTCGCGCAGCCAGCCGGGGCGCGGGCGCTCGTCGTCGTCGATGAAGGCGAGGAGGTCCGATCCGGAGGCCTCGTCCAGTGCGCGGTTGCGCGCCGACGCGATGCCGGGCACGGCCTCGTGCGCGTAGCGGACCGTGACGGGACGGTCGCCGGTCGCCGCGCGCGCGGCCGCGGCCTCCACGACGGGTCGCGCCCCCGCCTCCGGGTCGTTGTCGACGACCACGATCTCGGTGAGCGTGCCGTCGCCGGCGAGGTCGCGCGCCTGATCCACGAGCAGGGGGAGGAGCGCCGCCAGCAGGGCGGGACGGCGGAACGTCGGCACGGCGATGGTGACGCGGTCGCGGTGCTCGGCCATGAACGGTCCTCACGGGCTTCGGTGGGTCTCCATGCTCACACAGGTATAGGCTTCACGCCAGCGTGGCGGGCGCGGCCGCCGTCGCGAGCGGGAGGGGCGGACGATGACGGGGGCTGATGGCGGCGGGGCGCTCGGCCGGTTCGCCGGGCTCGCCGTGGTCGTCGTCTCGTACGGGTCCGCCGACCTACTGGCCGCGAACCTCGCCCCGCTCACGCGCGCTCTGCCCGGCGGGTTCGCCGTGGTGGTCGACAACCGGACGACCGACGACGAGCGCCGCCGGCTGCGCGAGCTCGCCGCGGTCGAGGGCTGGCTGCTGGTCGAGCCGGACACGAACCTCGGGTTCGGTCCCGGCATGAACGCGGGCGTCTCGGCGGCGCTCGACGCGGGCGCCGGCGAGCTCCTGCTGCTCAATCCGGACGCCTCGATCGCGCCGGACGATGTGGCCGCCCTGCTCGCCGTCGTCCGGGACGGCGGCCACGAGGAGCCGGGCGCACTGGTCGCGCCGCGCATCCTGCGACCGGACGGCAGCGTCTGGTTCGACGGGTCCGACCTCCACCTCGGCGACGGCAGGATCTCGGCCACCCGCAAGCGGGCGGAGCTCGGGCTGCGCGACGCGGAGCTCTGGCTGAGCGGGGCCTGCCTGCTGCTGCCGGCGCGGCTCTGGCGCACGATCGGCGGCTTCGGCGACGGCTACTTCCTGTACTGGGAGGACGTGGAGCTGTCCTACCGGGCCCGCCGTGCCGGGGCGCGCGTGCTCGTGGTGCAGGAGGCCACGGCGGTGCACGCCGAGGGCGGCACGCAGGGCGCGGGGCTCGAGCACAGCGGGCAGGCGAAGTCCGAGACCTACTACTACTTCAACATCCGCAACCGGCTGGTGTTCGCGGCGCGCAATCTCGACGTTGAGAGCGTGGCGCGCTGGCGCCGGGCGAGCCTCCCGATCGCGTACGAGGTGCTGCTGCAGGGCGGCAGGCGTCAGTTCCTGCGCCCGATCGTCCCGCTGCGCGCGGCGTTCCGCGGGGTCCGCGACGGACTGCGGGCGTCGCGCGCGGCGGGGTCCTCCGGGTGAACGCCCCCCTAACGGGGGAGCAACAATTGAGGATTACTCGCATAGACTGATCGCGCAACAGAGACCCGACCCTGATGCACCGACAGCCGGAGACGACAGGAACTCGCCCTCGTCCTCCTGGCTGCCCCTTCGTCGCGTCGGGCCGCACGGTTCGTGGGCCACCACGAGAAGACGACGAACGAGAGAAGTCCGATGCACAGTGGGGGACCTGAGCTCAGCATCGCGCTGGTGGGCACGCGCGGCGTGCCGGCCCACTACGGCGGCTTCGAGACGGCGGTCGAGGAGGTCGGCGCCCGGCTCGCCGAGCGCGGCCACCAGGTCCGCGTCTACTGCCGCACGCTCGCGTCCGACGTTCCGGGCGAGCGGAGGCCGGCCGAGTACCGCGGGATGACCCTCGTCCACCGCGGAGCCCTCCGCCGCCGGTCGCTGGAGACGCTCAGTCACAGCGGGCTGTCCGTCGCCCACCTGATGTCGCATCGCACGGACGTCGCCATCGTCTTCAACGCCGCGAACTCCCCCTACCTCCCGCTGATCCGCGCCGCCCGCATCCCGGTCGCGACCCATGTCGACGGGCTCGAGTGGAAGCGCGACAAGTGGAAGGGCGCCGGCCGCCGGTACTACCGGATGGCCGAGTCTGCCGCGGTGCGGTGGTCCGACGCCCTCATCGCCGACGCGCAGGGCATCGCCGACTACTACCGCGAGGAGTTCCACGCGGACTCGCGGCTGATCGCGTACGGCGCCCCGCGGATCGACGGCGGCGACGACCTCCTCGCCGGGTCAGGGCTTGCGTCACGGGGCTACCACCTGGTCGTCGCCCGCTTCGAGCCGGAGAACCACGTCCACACCATCGTCGATGGTTACACCCGCAGCGCAGCGACCCTGCCGCTGGTCGTGGTCGGATCGGCTCCCTACGCCGACGAGTACACCGCCCGGGTGCACGACCTGGCCGACGAGCGGGTGCGCTTCCTCGGCGGCGTGTGGGACCAGCGGCTGCTCGACCAGCTCTACGCCAACGCGCGCACCTACCTGCACGGCCACTCCGTTGGCGGCACCAACCCCTCCCTCCTGCGGGCGGTCGGGGCGGGGACGCCGACCATCGCCTACGACGTCGTGTTCAACCGCGAGGTCCTCGGGCAGGCCGGCACGTACTTCGGCGGGGAGGACGACGTCGCCCGCCGCATCGAGGCCGCGGAGGAGGTCGCCGACGACGCGCCGCTCCGGCAGGCCACGAGCGCCCGCGCGCTCGCCTACGACTGGGACGACGTCGCCGACAGGTACGAGGCGCTCTGCCGCGACCTCGCCGACCGCGTGCAGGTGCGGGCGCACCGCCCGCTCACCGCTCAGCGGGTCGCCCGCGCGGCCGAGGCGGTGGAGTCGTGACCGGCTCGGCGCTGGACGGCCCGGCGCCCCGCGAGTCGTACGGGGCGACGCTCCGCCGGCTCACCGCCGCCCAGAAGCCGGCGGCGCGCAGCGCGCCCGCGTACTCCCGGTTCGTGAACCGCCGGATCGGCCGCTACCTCGCCGCCTGGGCGTACCGGGCGGGCCTGTCGCCGAACGCGGTCACCGCGATCAGCGCCGTGTGGACCTTCGCCGCCGTCGTCCTCCTGATCGCACTGCCCGCATCGTGGGGCCTCGGAGCGGGCGTCGCCGTGCTGCTGCTCGTCGGCTACGCCTTCGACAGCGCGGACGGTCAGCTCTCCCGGCTGACCGGGCGCAGCAGCCCGGCCGGCGAATGGCTCGACCACATGGTCGACGCCACCAAGGTGGTCAGCATGCCGCTCGCGCTGCTCGTCGGCTTCTACCTGCACGGCACGACGTCCGTCGCGTGGCTCGTGGTGCCCCTGCTCTCCGCGGTCGTCTCGTCCGTGCTGTTCTTCGGGATGATCCTCACCGAGCAGCTCCGTCGGCGTTACGGCGGCGTCCCCCTGGCCGAGGACCTGCCCGGCCGGCCCTCCTGGCTCCGGGCCGTCCTGGTGCTGCCGATGGACTACGGGGTGCTCTGCCTCTCGTTCGTCCTGCTGGGCTGGATGGCGGCCTTCCAGGTCGTCTACACCGTCATCCTCATCGCCACCGCACTCTTCCTCCTGGCCGCAGCGGTCAGGTGGTTCCGCGAACTCCGCACCGAAGGGAGTCCATCATGACCAACGGACACGAGACCGAGAAGGAGCAGCGGCCCGCCGGCGCCAGGCGCAGGCGCGGCTGGCTGATCGCGGGAGGAAGCGTGCTGGCGGCCGCGATCGTGGCGGCCATCGTGGTCGCGGCGGTCCACGGCGCCACGCCGCAGCTCGGCAAGGGCGTGACGAACGCGCTGGATCCGGTCGCGTCGCAGCTGCCACGGCCGTCGGACACGCCGGTGCCGGCGCCCTCCGCCGGCGCGACCGCCTCGCCGACGACCGCGCCCGGAACGGCGCCGGCGCCGGCCAAGCCGGGCACGCTCGACGCCCGCTACGGCGGGGTGGTCGCGAGCACCGCGGAGGTCTCCCACGACGTGAAGACCCCCGGCGGCCTCACCGCCAAGGTCGCCTCCGTCGAGTCCTACACCGCCACGGCGACGCGGCCGGGGGAGGTCAGCGGCCCGGCCGTCAGGGTGACGCTCACGCTCGTGAACAGCACCGGCTCCGACTTCCCGGTCTCGACGGCGACGGTGAACGCCTACTACGGCTCGGCCTCCACGCCGGCCGACCCTGTCCAGGGCGACGCCTCCGCCAAGCCCTTCAGCGGGACGCTGAAGCCCGGTGCGACCGCGACGGCGGTCTACGTGTTCACCGTCCCGGCGGCCGATTCGGGCGACGTCACGCTCACGCTCAGCGACCAGGCCGGCGCGCGGCTCGTGGTGTTCGGATGAACAGGCGGCGGATCAGGACTGGTCCCGCACCTGCCCACGGTGTCTAGGATGTCCTCAACTCGAGTCGGACGGGAGATGCTCCGATGAACAAACAGTACGGTCAGGCATTCCGACGGTTCTGGTACGTCGTGGTGATCGCGACGATCGTCGGCGCGGTCGCGGGCTTCGGCCTCTCGCAGCTGGCGACTCCCGTCTACACCGCGACGACGAGCAGTTACTTCTCGCTGAACTTCGGCGGTACGGCCACCGACCTGAGCCAGGGCGCGACGTACACGCAGAACCAGATGCTGTCGTTCGCCCAGCTCGCCCAGACGCCCGCCGTGCTGCAGCCGGTCATCGACGACCTGAAGCTCACGGAGACGCCGGCCCAGCTCGCCGGCGCGATAAGCGTCACCACCCCGCAGAACACGGTGATCCTGCAGGTCGCGGTCTCCGACACGAGCCCGCAGCAGGCCGCCACCATCGCGAACGCCGTGGCGGCGAGCCTCGGCAGCACGGTCGAGCAGATCGCGCCCAAGACCGCGACGGGCAAGCCGACGGTGTCGGTGCGCGTCATCGCCAGGGCCGCGGTTCCGGAGACGGCGTCCTCCCCGAACGTCCGGCTCAACGTCCTGGCCGGTCTCATCCTCGGCCTCATCGTCGGCGCGCTCATCGTCGTGCTCCGGGAGGCGTTCGACACCCGAGTGCACAGCGCCGACACCGCGGTGGAGGTCGCCAAGGCCCCGCTGGTGGGCACCATCCCGCGCGAACGCGGCCGCCTCCAGGCGCCCATCCTGGTGTCGGCCCCGCTCTCGGTGGGGGCGGAGGCGTACCGGCAGCTCCGCTCGAACATGGAGTTCGTCACGCTGGGCTCGCCCAACCGCGCCATCGTCGTCACGTCGTCGGTGCCGGGCGAGGGCAAGTCGATGATCTCCGCCAACCTCGCCCTCGCGCTCGCCGAGACCGGTCAGCGGGTGCTGCTGGTCGACGCCGATCTCCGCCGGCCGATGATCGCCACCTACAGCGGCCTCACCGGCGGCGCCGGCCTGACCTCGGTGCTGGCCGGACGCGCGGAGTTCGAGGACGTCGTGCAGCGCTGGGGCGCCGGCGAGCTCGACGTGCTGGCTGCCGGTCCCATCCCGCCGAACCCCAGCGAGCTGCTCTCCTCCCGCCGCATGTCCGACCTGCTCGCGCGGTTGCGCGGGGAGTACGACGTCGTCGTGATCGACACGGCGCCGCTGGGCTCGGTGGCCGACGCCTCCATCCTCGCCCGGCAGGTCGACGGGGCGCTCGTCGTCGTCGACCGCACCCAGGCGCGCAGGCAACTGCTGACGCAGACCATCGACTCGCTGCACAAGTCCGGCTCGACCGTGCTCGGCATCGTGTTCAACCGCGACCGCTCGCTCAAGCAGCGCGGCGCGTACTACCTGCGCGAGACACCGAGCAGGCGACTCGGGCTCCCGGCCAGGAAGGCGGGCGAGCACGAGGCGGGTTCGGGGAAGGCGTCCCGGAAGCATCCGGCGGAGGAGGACGCCGCTCAGGAGCCTGCCGCTCAGGAGCCCGCGGAGCAGGAGCCTGTGGAGCAGGAGACCCCCGCTCCGGAGCCCGAGGCCGTCGCGCCGGCGGAGCGCACGCCCTCCGACCAGGATGTCCGGCTCGCGCCGGACGAACTCGTGCCCGAGCCGGCGCAACCGGACCCCGAGACCACCTCCTCGGCCAAGGCCTAGGACCCCCGCGCCGTCGCGCGCTCTAGGATCGCTCGGCGGCGGGCGACGGCTCAGGGAGGCGGCGCGGGCTGTCGAGCACGCCGGCGCGCAGAGCGTGCGGAGCGAGCTGCGTCGTGGCGGCGAGGCCGACGACGAACCAGACGAAGATCGAGTACTGGGTGATCAGCGCCACCGTCGCGAGGGCCGGGATCTGCGCGACGAGCGCGATCGTGGCCGCCGTCGCCTTCCCGCGCAGCACCAGCAGGATGCCGAGCAGCAGGGCGACGACGACCGCGGCCAGCACGATGAGGCCGTTCGTCAGCCCGGTCAGGATCAGCTGGCTGTCGATCGAGTGGAAGTTCCCGAAGTAGAGGACTCCTGCCGAGTTCTTCTCGGCCGAGGTCGCGACCCCGATCGGGTTCATCGTGCCGAACAGCGACAGCAGGTCGCCGCGGTAGTTCGCGCTGTCCGTCGCCTCTGCGCCGGCGTCGTCGAAGACGGTGATGATCGCCGGGAACAGCACGGCGCCCGCGATCGCGACGATCGCCACGATCGCGATGCGCGCGCGGCGCGAGATCGCGTCCCGCATGAACAGCACCGACAGCAGTACTCCCAGCACGGCGCAGATCATGCCGATCCGACTGTAGGTGAAGACGGTCGCCAGGAGCATCAGGAACGACATGCCGATCCGCATCCAGAGCCGGAACGGCGACGCCAGCGTGATCGGGATGGCCAGCGCCAGGCTCGCGCCGAGCGCGATCGAGTGCCCGAAGGCGCCCTCCGCACGCGGGACGCCGCCGCGCGACTGGATCGAGCCCCAGGCCGCGTAGAGCGAGTTGTTGGCCTTGATCAGCACGAACGGGTTGAAGTGCGTGAGGCCCTCGACGATCGTCAGGAGCGCGACCCCCGTGAAGCAGACCGCGATCGCGCCGTGGACCCACAGCGGGTCGACGCGCAGCGGTGCGATCCTGCCGACCGCGTAGCCGGCGAGGAAGTAGGTGACCACGAGGATCACCGAGCTGAAGGCGATCCCGGCGTTGCCGGTGAACAGCGAGCAGGCGGCGCACACGACGACGAGGGTCATCAGTCCGTCCAGCCAGCTCAGCCGGAACCGCGGCGTCGGCAGGAGGGCGACGACCACCAGCAGCGCGGCGGCGGTCGCGGGCGGGATGTAGTAGTTGCCGTTGAAGCCGATGCCGAAGCCCAGCCAGATCGGCACGAAGCAGATCGAGAGGATCCAGGCGACGACCGCCAGCTTGGGGTACCTGCGCAGCACCACGAAGCCCAGCACGGCCACGGCCACGCCGACGCAGATCACCAGGGTCTTGTCGAGCGCAGGAGCGTTGAGCGGGCCGGCTGCCAGTTCGACCACGGCGCACCCCCTCAGGTCAGCGTGGGCTCAGTGTAGTCGTCCGGCGAACGGCGAACCGGACGAGTTCGGCGATGCGCCGCTGGTACGACGCGGGACTGTGCCGCTCCTCGGCCGCCCGCACGTCGACCTCCAGCAGCGCCGCCGCATCCGCCCAGTGCTCGACCGTGCTCTGGAGGGCGTCGGCCAGCGAGGCGGCGTCGCCCGGCCGGACGGTCACGGCCGTGCGGTACCCGTCGGTGGCCTCCAGCAGGCCGCTGGTCGCGCTGGCGATCACCGGGCGTCCGCTGAGGATGCCCTCGACCGCGGTGTTGCCGAACGGCTCGTCCGCGACCGACGGGACGAGCACGACGTCGCCGTCGCCCAGGTAGTCCCACACCGACGGCTGGAAGCCGACGAACGCGACGCGGGCCTGCAGCCGCTTCTCGTCGACCTTGCGGCGGAGGTCGCGCTCGTACCACTCGTAGCCGGGGAACACGGCGCCGACCAGGTCGAGCCTGGCGGGGACGCCGCGGCGCTCGAGCTCGGCGATCGCGTCGATCGCCACGTCGACGCCCTTGCGCGGCGAGAGCCTCCCGACGTACGTGACGCGGAGGTCGCCCTCGATCGACGTCCGAGCCGGACGCCGTTCCGCCGGTCCGGGCACGGCGTTGTAGACGACGGTCGCGCGCCTCCCGAGAGCGGGGAAGGCGCTGCGCAGCACCTCCACGCTGAAGGCGCTGTTGGCGATCACCGTCTGCGCCAGCAGGAGCGGGGCGGCGAGGACCTTCTTCACGAGCGGGGAGGCGCTGCTCTCGCCCTCGTGGACGTGGACGATGACGGGGATGCGGGCCAGCCGGGCCAGCCCGATCCAGAGCGGGACGGTGACGGTGTTCACGAACACCGCCGCCGGCCGCTCACGGCGGAGCAGGGCGCTCCCGCGCCGCAGCCCGCGGAGGCTCGTGGCGGCGAACCGCACGAGCCCCCGCGGGCTGAGGACGCTCTTGCGGACCACCGGGGCGGGGCACAGCTCCACCCTCGCCCCCCGTCGCCGCAGCTCGGCGATCAGGGGGCCGTCGGCCGGGACGGTGACCAGCACGTCCCAGCCGTCGGAGACGAGTCCGCTGACCGACTCGAGGAGCACCCGGTCGGAGCCGTACAGCTCCGAACCGGGGTGCGCCACGAGGATGGTCGCGCGAGGCGACCGGGTCACGGTACCGGGACCACCGCGAAGTTGTCCCAGCGCGTGACCACCGGGGTGGTGGTCGCGCTTGCGGAGAGGTACGAGCGGAGGCCGACGGTCCCGGCGACCTGGAGGGCCGCAGTCGAGTCGGTCGTGCTCAGCGTCCACGCGGTCGGCTCCGTGCCCGTTCCGAGCCAGACCTTCGCCCGGATCGTCGTCGGCGAGGTGCCGAACACCTGGACCCTCAGCTTGAGCTGGTCGGTGGCGTTCGCGATGGCCAGGCCGGTCACGTTCACCGCCGAGAGGGTCGTCGAGCCCTGGAGCAGCTGGAGCTGCACCGCGCCTCCGGCCTTCACCCAGACCCTGGCCTCGTAGTCGGTGCTGCCGACCAGCCGGCCGATGCCCGAGTAGTAGAGGCCGCCGCCGCTGACCGCCGAGTCACCGGAGAGGGTGACCGTCAGGTCGCTGCGGGTCGAGGTGACCGACGGCAGGGTCGCCGTCTTGGTCGTCCCGGCCGCGACGGTCTGCTGACCGAACCCGTTCGCCGTGCTGAAGCTGGTCGCGCCGCCCATGAGCGTCCACGCCCCGCCGGTGTCGGCGGTGCCCCAGCCGTTCGTGGTGCTCCGCTCGAATCCGTCCTGCGCGATGGCGTTCGACACCGGCGCCGTCACGGTGACCGACTTGGTGGTCGTTCCCGTGGCGCCCAGGTTGTCCGTCACGGTCAGGGTGATCGTGTACGTCCCGGGGTTCGCGTAGGTGTAGTTGGCCGTCTTGCCGGTCGCCGTCCCTCCGTCGCCGAAGTTCCAGGCGTAGGAGGCCACGGTGCCGTCAGGATCGGACGAGGCCGAGCCGTCGACCGCGACAGCGAGGTTCGTCGCCGTGGCGGAGAACGCCGCGACCGGCGGCTGGTTCGGCGGAGCGGTCGTGGTGACCGGGTGCTGGATCGCGTTGGTCGCGCCGGCGTTGTCCGTCACCGTGAGGGTCACGGTGTAGGTCCCCGCCGCGGCGTAGGTGTGGCTCGCGGTCGCCCCCGTGCCTGTCGCTCCGTCACCGAAGTTCCAGGCGTAGGAGGCCACGGTGCCGTCCGGGTCGGACGATCCCGTGCCGTCGAACGACGCCGCCAGGTTGGTCACCGACGAGGTGAACGCCGCCACGGGAGGCTGGTCGGCCACCACGGTGATCGGGTTGGTCACGCTCGTCTGCGCTCCCATGTTGTCGGTCACCGTCAGGGTCACCTGGTAGGTGCCGGCCGCCGCGTAGGTGTGCGTGGCGGTCGAGCCGGTGCCCGTCGAGCCGTCGCCGAAGTTCCAGGCCCACGAGGCCACCGTCCCGTCGGGGTCGGAGGACGAGGTCCCGTCGAACGACGCCGCGAGGTAGGTCGCGCTCGAGGTGAACGAGGCCACAGGCGGCTGGTTCGGCGGAGGTGCGGTCACGCTCACGCCCTGGCTGGTCGTGTTGGTCGCGCCCTGGTTGTCGGTCACCGTGAGGGAGACGTTGTAGCTGCCGCCCTGCAGGTAGGTGTGGCTCGCGGTCGGACCGGTCGCCACAGAGCCGTCGCCGAAGTTCCAGCTGTAGGAGGCGACGGTGCCGTCCGGGTCGGACGAGGCCGATCCGTCGACGTTCACCGTCAGCTGCGACGTGGTCTTCGTGAAGGAGGCCACCGGCGGCTGGTTGGGCAGCGTGCCGGTCGTCCCCAGGCTGTACTGGTTGGCGATCGTCTGGGCCGAGAGCTCGCTCGAGTAGACCGCGGCCTCGTCCAGCGTCCCGTTGAAGTACGGTCCGGTGGAGCCCCAGGTGTTGTCGCCACCGATCCGCCAGTAGCCGGTGTACGACTGCGCCTGCGTCTGCGGGTTGGTGCCCACGAGCTGGCCGTCGATGTACAGGCTCATGCCGTCCGGACCCTGCGTCGCCACCGCGTTGTGCCAGTTGTTGTCGTTCAACGGGTTGGGCGTGGTGATGGTGTTGGTCTGGCCGGTCCAGACGCCGAACACGAGGCGGCCGTCGTCCTGCATGTAGATGTGACGGTCGTAGTTGCTCGACAGACCGGTCTGCTGGTCGCCGAAGCCGATCAGCTTGCCGCCGTGCGTCGTGTTCGTCTTGAACCAGATCGACTCGGTGTAGACCGTCGGGTTCGTCGCGGGGACGTTGCTCGCCACGACGCCGCCGGACGAGCCGTTGCCGTTCGTGTTGAACTGCACCGCCTTGTCCGGGCTGCCGTTGATGGTGAGCGGCCCTGCGACGCCCTGGGTCGTCGCCTGGCCCGAGTAGGTCCCGGTCTCGCTGTACGGGTCGGAGGCCAGCGCCGTGTTGCCGGAGGTCTCGTCGAGCCGCCAGTAGATGTCCGGCCCTGCGTTGTAGACCGCCTGGCCGTAGGCGTCGGCCGGGGCCGGGTTCAGCGGGGAGGGCCGGCCGGAGGCGACGTACTGGTTCACGACCGTCGTCTTGTCGAGCACCGTCGGGTACATCGACACCTGGCCGATGTCACCGGCGAAGAAGTTGCTCGACGGCTGGTTGGTCCATCCGTTGAGGTTGTCTCCGCCGATCCGCCAGTAGCCGCTGTAGGCCTGGCCGACCGTGACGTCGGTGCGCGATCCCGACGGCTTCCCGTCGAGGTAGAGGCGCATGCCGTTGGCTCCGAGCGAGGCCGTCACCTGGTGCCACTGGCCGTCGTTGAAGCCGGGGCCGGAGTTCAGCGTCGCCACCCCTCCCGGGTAGACCCCGAAGAAGATCCGGCCGGCGTTGTCCATGTAGATGTGCCGGTCGTAGCTCGACGAGGTTCCGGTGTTGGAGTTGCCGAAGCCGAGGATCTTGCCTCCGGAGGTCGAGGTGGTGCGGAACCACGCCGACACGGTGAAGGTGTTCGGTCCCTGGATGGCGGTGGGTGTCACGGCGAAACTGCTCGACCCGTTGAAGGTCGACGCGGTCACCCCGCTGATCGGGCCCGTCGCGCCCTGCGTCACCCCGGTCTCGGTCAGATCGGTGAACCCGATGTGGTCGAGAGCGGTCGTGCTGCCACTGGACTCGTCGAACGGCCAGTACGAGGTCGCGCCCGCCTGGTTCACCGACGTGGAGTACGCGCCTCCGCTGTTGTTGGCGGAGACGGTCACCGCGTTCGTGTCACGGGAGGTCGTGTTCCCCACCGGGTCGGACACCTTCACGTGGTAGACCGGATGGCTTCCCGGTGTCAGTCCCGAGTCGATGAACCCGATGATCGGCCGTGTGTAGAAGTTCGAGTGCGCGGTGGTCTGGTAGACGGGAGTGGTCCCGTTGTCCCGGTAGACCTTGTAGGTCAGGTAGCCGTTGTCCCGGTCGTAGGTTGCGGCGAAGCTGACGCGCACCTGGCCGGCCGTGAACGAGGCTGCCGTCGGGGTGAGCGGGATGCCCATCGGGCCGACCTTGTTCGGCGCGTAGGACGTCAGCGCGAAGCGGGCGAGGCCTTGCGTCGCGACGCCGTCCACCGAGGGGAACTCACCGCCGTAGACGACGTACTTGTCGTTGCCGGAGACGTTCCAGGTCGCCTGGCCCTGGCCGGTGAAGGTGCCGGTCGTCCAGTCGGGGAACCAGTCGAGCAGCGACGGGGAGGGGTTGCCCGCCCAGTTGAAGTAGCCGTAGGGGTCGTTCGTGATCGTCCCGGTCGCCGCCTTGCTGAACGCGATCGAGTGGTGGAACGTCCACGTCGGGCTGGTCTGCGGGAAGCCGCCGATGTTGCCGCAGTAGTGGATGTGGCCGGCGATGTAGAGGGCGTTGTCGGCCTGCGGGAACACCGAGTAGGTGTCACCGTGGCAGTCCTCGATCCAGTTGATGGCGCCGGTGTTCGGGTCGGCGGAGAAGCTCCCCTCGAGGTTGCCTCCTGAGCCGAACACGTAGCCGGAGCCGTACACGCGGTCGTTGGTGGTCGCCAGCGAGTAGATGCTCGCCTGCGGCCCCGCGTCGCGCACGGTCTGGTTGACCGCGAAGGGCAGGATGGCCGCGGTGTTGGCGTCGACGGAGACCAGGCCGTAGTTGGCGAGGCCGCTGACGTTCTGGAACCGGCCTCCGGCGATCAGCTTGGAGCCGTCCTTGGTGAGCGCTGTGGCGTAGACGGAGTCGTCGGCGTTCGCCTGCCAGTTGAGCGTCGAGCCGTCGGTCGCGCTCACCGCGGCGAGGTAGGTGCGTGCCACACCGTTGACCGTGGTGAAGTCACCGCCGACGTACACGGTCGAGTTCGACGCGGTGACCGCGCGTCCCGTCGTCGACAGGATCGGCCTGAACGCGCTGATGATCGTGTTCGTGGCGGTGGAGAACGCGGCGAGGCGGTAGAAGCCCTTGCCGTCGATCGAGGTGAAGTCGCCCGCCACGTAGATGCGCGTGCCGTCCGGGGACGCCGAGACCGAGAGCGCCTGCGCGTTCAGGTTCGGCGCGAACGGCAGCAGGGCGCCGGTGGTGATGTCGTAGGCGAGGAGGTTGTTGCGGGGCGTCTCATTGGTCCCCGCGGGCGAGCCGGCCGGCCGCGCCGAGGTGAACTTGCCTGCGACGTAGACCGTGTTGCCGACGACCGTCTGCGACCAGACGACGCCGTTGATCTGCGGGGTGGGCAGCACGTCGGCGGTGACGGTCGGCGGAGTCGAAGGGTTCGTGGGATCGGGTGGATTGCTGTCGGCTGCGGCGGGCTGGGCGATGGCCAGCCCTCCGAAAATGAGGCCGACTGCCGTCAGGACGGCGGTCAGTATGCCCAACGAGCGAGCGCGCGGGCCTTTCTCTGTACTCATGACAACCTCGTGTCTTTTCGGTCGGGAAGGTGCTCGGGATTGCGGTGCGGGGTTTCCGGGGGCGCAGCTAGTACGCCCCCACGGGATGTGTCAGCACCTTGAGGGTGCGCCACATGATGACGAGGTCGCCGGTGAGCGACCAGTTCTCCACGTAGTAGAGATCCAGGCGGACGCTCTCCTGCCAGGAGAGGTCCGATCGTCCGTTGACCTGCCACATCCCGGTCAGTCCCGGCTTGATGTAGAGGCGTCTGTGCACGTGGTTCTCGTAGCCGGCGACCTCCGCGGGGAGGGGTGGCCGGGGCCCGACGAGACTCATGTCGCCGAGGAAGACGTTGAGGATCTGCGGGAGCTCGTCCAGCGAGTACTTGCGGAGCACGCGGCCGACGCGGGTCACCCGCGGGTCATCGTGCAGCTTGAAGAGGAGGCCGTTGCCCTCGTTCTTCGCCTGGAGCTCGGCGAGCCTGGCCTCCGCGTCGACGCACATCGACCGGAACTTGAGCATCCGGAACTTCTCGCCGCCGCGGCCGACCCGCTCCTGCGCGAAGATGACAGGGCCGCCGTCGTCCAGCTTGATCGCGATGGCGACCGCGAGGAAGAGCGGGGAGAGCAGGATCAGCGCGAGACCGGACGCGAAGAAGTCGAAGGCGCGCTTGAGCACGTGCTTGCCACCCTCGAACTGCGGGATCTCGACCTGGATGAGCGGGAGCCCCTCGACCGGCCGGAAGTGGATGCGCGGGCCGGCGATGTCGGTGAGCGGCGCCGCCAGCACCAGCTCGGTCGCCGTCCCCTCCAGCTTCCACGCCAGGCGGCGGACGAAGTCCCCGCCGCTGAGCGCCCGGCCGGCGACGATCACAGTGTCGACGCCGAGCCGGGCGGCCGCCTCTGCGACCCCCGACAGGTCCGAGACGACGGGCACCTCCCGCTCCGGGGAGGCGATGCGGCGGCTCAGCTCCGCATCCTTCTTGGCGCCTGTCCGCTTACCGGTGTCGAGAGCGGCGCCTACGACGTTGTATGCCGCTCCCGAGTTCGCGTGTATCTGGCGCACGACCGTGTCGACGTCGTCGTACCGGCCGACCACCAGCGCGCAGGAGAGGTAGTGGTCGAACATGCGCTGCCGGATCAGCCAGTGCCGCCACAGCCAGCGCGAGAACAGGACGCCGCCCATCCCGAGCGGGAGGGCGAGGACGAAGTAGCCGCGGGCGATGTCGACCTTGCCCACGAGGAAGAAGATGGCGAGCAGCCCGAAGGTGATGGCTGTTGCCGCCACGACGCGACGGTACTCGGTGACGCCGACGCCCACGACGCGCGGGTCGCGGGTGTGATAGGCCGTGAGGGCGAACATCCAGGTGGCCGCGATGAGCAGCGAGACGGTGAGGTAGTCGACGCGGAAGCCGTCGCCCGTGGTGGTCGGGGTGTCCTCGAAGCCGAAGCGCACGAAGATGGCACCGATCGTGCTGAGGAGGATGAGGGCGGTGTCGGTCGCGAGCAGGCGGTAGCGGTAGTGCTTGGCCCAGCTCCGCTCGGAGCTGAGCGGGCGGGCGTTGGCGTGCGCGTGGGTGAGCGTGCCGAGGCGGGGGCGGAGGACGGTCACGGTGCCGCCTCCGTCTCCGCGGGGTGCGCCGCGAGGGCGCGCGTGGAAGAGCCGACGGCGGCTTGGGGGAAACCGTGGTCTCGAACGGATTCACCGCCGCCGGCTCCGTTCCGCGAGGGACGACCAGTGCGCCACGTGCTCCGCGCGCCCCTGCTGGGGTCGAGTGCGTGAGGCGCTCGGTGCGATCGTGTCGGGTTCACGGGTCGTCCCTGGGTTCGGATGGTGCGTTTTCGGGTTGAGTGAACCGGTGGAGAGTCTTCGCGCCGGGTTCGGGTCGTTCCCCCGTCGTAAAGTGATTGTTCCTCATCAATTCACAAAGGTGAGAATACATCGTTTTTAGGGGGGACGGGGACCCGCGTTCGGGGGGTGCGGACGTTCGGCGGCCTCCTGTCTGCTGTCGGAGGTCGCGCCTAAGCTGGCTGCATGTGCGGGCGCTTCGCGTTGGACAAAGAGACCGACGACATGATCCAGGACTTCGTCGCAGAGGGCGGCGACTTCCGCGACTGGCGCCCGAGCTGGAACATCGCGCCGACCGACCCCATCCCGGTGTTCCTGGAGAGCAAGCGCGGCGACGAGCCCAGCGTCCGGCGCCTGGAGCTCGCCCGCTGGTCGCTCGTGCCGTCCTGGTCCAAGGAGCTCAAGACCAAGGTGCCGACCTTCAACGCCCGCGCCGAGACCGCCGCCGAGAAGCCGATGTTCAAGGCGTCCGTGGCCTCCCGCCGCGCGATCATCCCGGCTCGCGGCTACTACGAGTGGCAGACCGACCCGGCGACCAAGAAGAAGACGCCGTACTTCATCCACTCCGCCGACGGCGACCTCCTCGGGTTCGCCGGCCTCTACGCCTGGTGGGCCGACCCGGCGATGTCCCGCGACGATCCGGAGCGCTGGCACCTCACGGCGACCATCCTCACCTCGGACGCCGTGCAGACGCTCTCGGACATCCACGACCGCAACCCGGTGCCGCTGCCGCGCGAGCTCTGGGACCACTGGATCGACCCCACGGTGGTCGGCGACCAGGCGCTGGTCGACGAGGCCGTGCGCGCGGCGCTGCCCGTGGCGGACGCGCTGGTGTTCGACCGGGTCGGGCCGGTCGTGGGGGACGGCCCGGAGCTGATCAGGCCGGTCGAGGGGGAGTAGCAGTTGCGAACCACGCCCGTATGCCTCATACTAGTTATGCGGACCCGCCCCACACTCGTGGATGAGCGGGTCTTGCTGTTTAACGACTAGACGCGTTTCGGGCCGCCGTTGACGTCGCTCCCGAGCAGGTGATCGTCGTACCAGCGCCAGCCGAACTCGTTGCCCCTGTGTCGGTTCAGATGTGTGAAGACGCAGTACGCGACGAGGTCCGCCATCTGCACCCACTGCGACCGAGCGGAGTCGTGCATCATCGGGTCCTCGATGATGTGCCGGTCATCGAGTGACAGAGAGCGGTGTGCGTTGAAGTAGTTCGGATCGTCGCCGTTTCCGTCCATGCTGACGAATGCGGAGTCGCCCGCGGCCTGATGCTCCGAGTTCCAGGAGTCGATGAGAGTGCGATACACCTCGCCGCGTTCGTCGTAGTAAGCGCGTCCAGTGGCCGAGGTCGTCCTCCAGACCGCCCCGACGGCGAGGTCGGGGCATGCCTCCAACGTCTTCAGGCAATCCACTGCGACGGCCCGACCGAGTGTCTTCCACTCGACTCGGTCCTCACTCGGGCGCATGGATATCCGCGCGCGCCCATTGACGAACTTTGTAGCGTGCAACTCCGTCGCCGGCGGAATCTGATGCTCGCGGTACAGCCGCTTGCGGAGTTCGAGAATCGACCTCAGCCCGTGCCGCCACCGCTCGGGTGCGACTTCGACCCACCCGTACACGATGAGGCCGCGGTCCACCGAGCCGGAGTCGTCGACATAGAGCATGCGAGTGATCGTCATGTGTGCTTCCCGTTCCTGGGGGTGTAGCGCCCGGAGGGATCGGGGGAAAGGTGTTCGCGGGCTGAGCTAATACAGTGAAAACATATTACTGTATCGCTGCGCCGCGCACATCCCTCCCCGCCGCCACGCTCACCCGCAGGAACACGATGATCCAGCTGAAGATCAGCACCGCAGCCACCAGCTCCACCGCGGTCAGGTTGTAGTACCCCACCGCGAAGAACAGCGTCACCAGCACGATCACGCCGATGAACACCCAGCCGAGCACGTAGAAGGTGCGGGGGAGGTGCGGCATCGCCCAGCGGATGCCGACCGCGAGCACGCAGAACACGACGGCCATCCCGGTCGCCGCCGTGTTGTGCAGCAGGAAGAAGTGGTTGACCGGGAAGAGCCCGACGCAGGCGAGCATCGCGCCGACGACCACCAGGGCGGCGCGGACCTGCAGCTCGCCGCGCGACGGGCGCCGGTCGGGCCCGCTGTCGGTGGCGTAGCGGGCGATGGCCGTGACGAGGACGCCGCCCACGATCACCGTGATGTTGAAGGTCGCCGACGACCAGTCGTCCGTGATGCCCAGCACGCTGAGGTTCTGCCTCCACCAGTGCGGGTTGGACGCCGTGAGCATGCTGGTCAGTGCCCCGACGACGAGGAACACCGCCAGCACTGCCGACAGCAGCAGCGGGTTCATGTTCGCCGCCGCGAGGAACACGTAGTAGCCGGTGACCGCGGCCGCCGTGCCGACCAGCAGGGTGGCCGGGATGGCGAAGACCTGGGCGTCCTGGAAGCTGCGGGCGAGCACGTCGCTCAGCACGGTCCAGAGCAGCAGCACCACGACGGCGTGCGCGACGGCGATGGCGAGCGAGTCGAACACCTCGATCGCGGCGCCGATCCGGGAGCGGTGCTCCTTGGGGCGGCTGTACCAGGGGATGCTCCAGCTCGCGACCCGTCCGCCGCCGTAGACGACCAGGGTCACGGCGCAGCAGGCGGCCGCCGCGAACTGGCCGACCGATCCCGCGCCCGAGATGGAGAGGTTGTGTCCGGCGAAGACGAAGAAGGCGATCAGGCAGACGGCCACGAACGCGACGCCTCCCGCGCCCAGCGCCAGCGACTCCACGGAGGCCGCGTGCAACCGGCGGGAGAGGCGATCGGCCGCGCCGTGCTCGCCGACGCCGTGTTCCGAGACGGCTTCCCTCATGGTCTGAGTGTAGGCAGCGGCGCCCGCTCTGAAGAGGGGCTGCTCAGCGCGCCCGCGCCCGCGCCTCAGCGCCGTCAGCTCGAGCGGGTCAGCTCGATGAGCATGCTCCTGTGCGTCGGGACGGTGCGCCCGGTCTTCTGGAAGCCGAGCGCCTCCAGGTCGGCCAGGCCGTAGCTGTGCAGCCGGCCGTCCACGTCGTTCTCGATCAGCCACACCCGCGTGAGGCCGTCGAAGCGGCCGCGCTCGGCGGCCTGGGGGACGGTCCAGACCTTGTCGGCCCAGCCGATGTTGTGGGTGTAGACGGTCCGCAGCGTCGGGTCGCTGACGCCCGCGAAGCCGGCGGAGTAGGTGCGCATGGCGAGCCGCGGCCGCTGCGACGGCCGGGTCGACTCGTCGAACACCACGGCGTCGCCCGGCTGCCGCACCGACGCCATCGCGCTGCTGACCTCCGACCAGTCCGAGTCGTTCTTCGAGTACGGTCCGCGCTGGCCCAGGTAGGCCGGAGTGCTGATCGCGATGAACAGCAGCGCGCCGGCCCCGGTCGCAGCGACGGCGGGGATCGCGCCGCGTCGCGCGACGGACCGGCCGAGGACGAGCAGGCCCTCCGCGATGAGCAGCGCGGCCGCCGGGGCGGCGAACGTGGAGTAACGCCCGGTGTACATCGGGACGACCAGGTTGATCAGCAGCATCGCCCCGGTCGGCAGGATGAGCCACGCCGCGCCGACGAGTGTGGCGCTGATGGGAGCGGGGCCGATGGGCTCCGAGGCGGCGGTCCGTGCCGCCCTCGCGTCCCGTCCCCAGCGGCCGTGCACCCACGCGCCGATCGCGACCAGGATCAGCGCCCAGGCAACGAGGGCCACCCAGCCGTTGTCGAACCACGGCTGCCACAGCAGGCTCGGCACATCGAAGGGCTGGTCGGCGAGGTAGCCGATCTGGCTGCGCTCGAAGTACGCGAGCAGGCCGAGCGGCGCGAGCGCCACCAGCACGCAGCCGGTGGCGATCAGCCAGGCCCGCAGCGTCGGCCGGGACGCCCGGGAGAGGAGCAGGATGCCGAGATGCGCGAGCAGGAGCGACGCCGTATAGAGGAAGAGGTACGAGGTGAGGGCCATGCCCGCCGCGTAGACCGCCCAGCACGTGCGGCGCACCGACGGGGGAGCCGAGCGTCCGCCGCCGTCGATCAGCCACACCAGCAGCAGGGTCAGCCAGGCCGCGGCGGCGGCCGTGAACGCGAACGACCGCGCCTCCTCGCCCGCGTAGGTCATGCGGGGGAGGACGCAGGCGACCAGACCGGCGACGATCGCCGCCTTCGCGCCGCCCCGGCGCCCAGCCAGCAGCGTGACCGCTGCGACCGCGAGGCCGATTGCCACGGCGCTCGGCAGGCGCAGGGCGAACGGACTGTCGCCCGCGAGCCGGATCCAGCCGTGCATGCCGAGGTAGTAGAGCCCGTGCACCGCGTCGACGTGGAACAGCATCGGGATGAGCGTGGACACCGGTCGCTTCGCCGACAACAGCGTGGCCGCCTCGTCGCCCCAGAGCGAGGGGATCCAGCTCCCGGCTGCGCAGATCACGGTGGCGACGAGGCCGAACGCGACGGCGATGATCCACGGCCGGACGGCGCGCAACGGCGGGGCGGCGGCCTCGCGTTCTGTCGCTGTCAGCGTGCTCATCCCACCCCGTCCCTCTCCACGCACATACCGGGACCAGCCAAGTAGACGTCCCCGGGGAGACCCTGAAGGTCTGCTGCGGAAACACATATTTCACACGCCGGCCTTCCGCCGGGTGGAAAGGGCGCCGGGTGGAAGGGCGAAAGTACTGGATCCCGGGTGGCGGGCGCACTCGCCCTGCCGCCCGGGATCCGCCCCACACGCGCCGGGAAGACGGGGTGTCCGTGATCCACGCTCCGCCGCATCCAGCGCGATGAAGGGAACAGTACGTGGCCGTGCGAATCCGGGGCAGGGGATTAACGCCGCGCTCCGGTGGTGGTACGACCCGTCTACAGCTCCCCGCGCCGTGCGCCGGCCCAGAGGTCGACGCCCGCGTCGACAGCGAGCGCGTCGATCGCCGCGAGCTCCTCCGCCGTGAACTCCAGGGCGTCCAGCGCGCCGACGTTCTGCTCGAGCTGGGCCACGCTACTGGCGCCGATGACCAGGGAGGTGACGCGCGGGTCGCGCAGCGCCCAGGCCAGCGCGAGCTGGGCGAGCGACTGCCCGCGGCGCTCGGCGATAGCGTTGAGCCCGCGCAGTCGCTCGACGGCCTCGTCCGTGAGCCAGTCCGCGTCGAACGACGTGCCGGCCGCGGCGCGGGAGCCCTCCGGCACGCCGTCGAGGTACTTGCCGGTCAGCATCCCCTGGGCCAGCGCGGTGAACCCGATGACGCCGACGCCGAGCTCGCCCGCGGCGTCGAGCAGCCCCTCGGTCTCGATCCAGCGGTTCAGCATGGAGTAGCTGGGCTGGTGGATGAGCAGCGGCGTGCCGAGCTCGCGGAGGATCTCCGCGGCGCGACGGGTGTCCTCCTCGCCGTAGGAGGAGATGCCTACGTAGAGCGCCTTGCCGCTGCGGACGGCGGTGTCGAGCGCCTGCATGGTCTCCTCGAGCGGCGTGCTCGGGTCGGGCCGGTGCGAGTAGAAGATGTCGACGTAGTCGAGGCCGAGCCGGGACAGCGACTGGTCCAGGCTGGCCAGCACGTACTTGCGGCTGCCGCCGCCCTGGCCGTACGGGCCGGGCCACATGTCCCAGCCGGCCTTGGACGAGACGATGAGCTCGTCGCGGTACGGCCGCAGGTCCTCCTGCAGGATGCGGCCGAAGTTGAGCTCGGCGGCGCCGTACGGCGGGCCGTAGTTGTTGGCGAGGTCGAAGTGCGTGATCCCGAGGTCGAAGGCGCGGCGGACGATCGCGCGCTGCGTCTCGAACGGGCGGTCGTCGCCGAAGTTGTGCCAGAGCCCGAGGGACAGCGCGGGCAGGTCGAGACCGCTGCGGCCGGTGCGGCGGTACAGCATCCGGTCGTAGCGGGACGGGTTCGGTACGTAGGTCATGTCACCAGCCTTGTCGACGGGAGCGGGTTCGTCCAACACGGGACGGCGATCCGATTGTTCTCCCGCACGGATGAATCGATTGTCACGGCGATGCAGGCGGGCGTCGCGCTCGGCGCCGCCGGGCTGGTGCTGCTGTTCCTGATCGCGATGGGCGCCGCCCGCGCCGCCATCCCCTCCGGGCGGGTGCGACTGACGGCGCTGGGACTGCTGTTCTGCGCGATGGCCGCTGTCGCGCTCGTCGGGGTGGTGCTGTCGGCGATCGCCGCGATCGGCTGAGGCGGCTCCTAGCTCTTCGACGCCCCTCGCCGCATCCAGCCGACGATCGCGGTGATGACGAAGAAGACGATCCCGAGGATCGCCAGCCAGATCAGCCCCTTGACGGCGAAGCCGAGGATGGCCAGGACGAGCCAGATCACGAGCAGGATGATAATCAGAGCAATCATGATCACACCGAACTCCTTGCAGGTGAGTTCGTCAACAGGCCGGGCGCGGTGCGCGTGGGGATAGCATCCCCGTTATGCACGATGTCGTCGCCGCACTGAGCGCGGTGCTCCCTCCCGCATCGCTCCTCACCGAGCCCGCCGAGCTGGAGCGCTACCGGCACGACGACGCCGAGTGGGCGGAGTCCGCCACGCCCGCCGCCGTCGTGCTCGCCGCCTCCGCGGAGGAGGTCGCCGCGGCCGTGCGGGTCGCGGCCGAGCGGGGCGTCCCCGTCGTTCCGCGCGGCGCCGGCACCGGTCTGTCCGGCGGGGCGAACGCGGTCGCGGGCTGCGTCGTCGTGTCGCTGGAGCGGATGACCGCGGTGCGCGAGGTGAACGTCGAGGAGCGGTACGCCGTCGTGGAGGCCGGCGTCATCAACGACGACCTCCGCCGCCAGGTCGCCGCCTACGGCCTCTGGTACCCGCCGGACCCCGCCAGCCAGGCCATCAGCACGATCGGCGGGAACGTCGCCACCAACGCGGGCGGCATCTGCTGCGTGAAGTACGGCGTCACCCGGGACTACGTGCTCGGGATGACCGTGGTGCTCGCCGACGGCTCCATCGCCCGGCTGGGCCGCACGACCGCCAAGGGCGTCACCGGCTACGACCTCACCGCGCTGATGGTCGGCTCGGAGGGCACCCTCGGCATCGTGGTGGACGTGACCGTGAAGCTCCGGCCCATCGGCGGCAGGGAGGAGCGCGCCGTCATCGGCTACTTCCGCTCGCTCACCGACGCCGGCCGCGCGGTCGCCGCCGTCTCCGCCGCGGGGATCGTGCCCTCCGCGCTCGAGCTGATCGACCGGATGTGCCTGCACACCGTCGCCGAGTGGCAGGGCTGGCAGCTCCCGGAGCACGCGAACGCCCTCCTGCTCGCCTCCGTCGACGAGGTCGGCGCGTCGGGGGAGGAGCTCGCCGGCCGCGTCGCCGAGCTGTTCCTCGCCGCGGGCGGCGCGAACGTGGAGCGGGCGACCGATCCGGAGGAGGTCGCCCGGCTGTTCCTCGCCAGGCGGCTGGCCTACCCGTCGCTGGAACGGCTCGGCCCCGTGCTCACCGAGGACGTGTGCGTGCCGCGCTCGGCCGTGCCGGAGATGCTCGCGCGCATCGAGCGGATCGCGGCCGGCGCGGACGTGGTGATCGCCAACATCGCGCACGCGGGCGACGGCAACCTGCACCCCCTGATCATCGCGCCGGAGGGCGACGACGCCGCCAAGGAGCGCGCGAAGGCGGCGTTCGACCTCATCGTGGAGTCGTGCCGCGAGCTCGGCGGCACGGTGACGGGCGAGCACGGCGTCGGCCTCCTCAAGCTGCACGGGGCGGCTGCTGAGCTGAGCCCGGTCGTGCTGCGCATGCACGCGGCGGTGAAGCACGCGCTGGACCCGCAGGGCATCCTCAACCCGGGCAAGGCGTTCCCGGCGCCCGCCGCCCTATCCTGACCTCCCACCGATCGAAAGGCGCCCCATGCCCTCCCTCACCGCCGACGACGGAGTCCGCCTCGACTACACCGACTTCGGCGACCCGAGCGGCCGTCCCGCCGTCCTGATCGCCGGCTTCAAGGCCCCGGCGACCACGTGGCGCTACCAGGTGCCCGCGTTCGCCGACGCCGGCTACCGCGTCCTCGCCGTCGACCTGCGCGGCCACGGGACCAGCGAGCACCCGGAGGACGGGGTGGACATGGCACGCCGCGGCCGGGATGTCGCGGCCGTGTTGGAGGGGCTCGACCTCCGGGACGCCGTGCTGGTCGGCGGGTCGATGGGCGCGAACACGATCTGGTCGTTCCTCGCGCAGTCCGGCGCCGAGCGCGTTGCCGCGGCGGTCTCCATCGACCAGACGCCGAAGATGCTCAACGACGACGGCTGGCCGTTCGGCTTCTACGGCTACGACGCCGCCAACCGCGACACCTACTTCGCGACCGGCATCCCGGAGACCGGCCACGGCACGCCGATGGCGAAGCGCGGGCTGCGGCTGGTGCGCCTGATGACGGCGATGAAGGGGATGAACCGCGAGTTCACGCCGGGCGAGCTCGCGCTGCTGCACGACCACGCCGTCGCGGACTGGCGCCCAGCGATCGCGGCCGCCGGCATCCCGCTGCTGTTCGTCGCGGGCGCGGAGAGCGAGTACTGGCCCAGCGGGCACGCGGCGGCGTCGGCGGCGCTCGCCGCGGACGCGACGGCGGTCGTGCTCGACGACGACGGCCACGCGGCGAACATGGAGCAGCCGAAGGCGTTCAACCGGGCCGTTATGGAGTGGCTCGCGGCGCGCTGACCTGGATACGCGGCTCCCCGGGTCGACTTCCGGCCGTTCAGCGACTACTGTGCTCTGGGCTATGAGACGACTACCCATCGCGGCTGCCGCCGTCGCCCTCGCGCTCGGCCTCAGCGGCTGCGCCGGGGGATCGACGTACTCGGCAGACACGGCGAGCACACTGCAGCACGGTGTGCTGAGCGTGGCGACGGCAGCGGAGGGGAAGGACTACGCCGGCGCGCTGACGCAGCTCGCCTCCCTCCAGCAGCGCAACGACGCCGCCCTCAAGGCCGGCGCCATCGCGGCCGACCGGCACGACGCGATCGCGAAGTCCCTCGCGGCTGTCAAAGCCGACCTCACCCACCTCCGTGACGCCGCTCAGAACGCGCAGTTGCAGCAGCAGCTCCAGCAGCTCCAGCAACAACAACAGCAGCAGCAGCAGGACAAGAAGGGCAAGGACAAGAAGGGCGGCGGCGGCGACGGAGGTGACGGCGGATGAGCGCGACGGGTCGCACACCGGCCGCGGCGCCTGACGCCGGCAGGATCGCCGACCGTTACCGGCTCCTGAAGCGCGTCGGCTCCGGCGGCATGGCGGAGGTCTTCCGCGCCCACGACGAGCTCCTCGGCCGCGACGTCGCCCTCAAGGTCTTCCGCCGCGAGTTCGCGTCCGCCGACGATCTGCGCCGGCAGAAGGGCGAGGTCCGGCTCCTCGCGAACCTGTCCCATCCGTCGCTGGTCACCCTGTTCGACACCACGTCGGACGACGAGGGCCGCGGCGTCCTGGTGCTGGAGTTCGTCGACGGCACCGACGCGGGCGCGCGTCTGAAGGAGGGGCCGCTGCCCGAGCCCGATGTGGCCGCGCTCGCCGTGGACGTCGCCCGGGCGCTCGCCTACATCCACGGCAGGGGCGTGGTCCACCGCGACATCGCGCCGGCCAACATCCTGCTCCCCAGCGCGACGTCCTCCGGCGTCCACGCGAAGCTCACCGACCTCGGCATCGCCCGCCTCATCGACGACGCGCGCATCACCTCCACCGGCTTCGTGATCGGCACGGCGAGCTACCTGAGCCCCGAGCAGGCGGCCGGCCGTCCGGTGGGCCCGCCGAGCGACGTGTACTCGCTGGGCCTCGTCCTGCTGGAGTGCCTGACCGGCACGCGGGAGTTCCCGGGCAGCGGAGTGGAGTCGGCCGTCGCACGCCTGTCCCGCGACCCGGACGTGCCGGACACGCTCGACGCGGAGTGGCGCCGCCTGATCCGCTCGATGGTGGCCCGCGAGCCGGACCACCGGCCGACCGCGGCGGTCGTGGCGGAGGAGCTCGCCGGGCTGCTGGCGCGCGACACGGCGCCGGCGAGCGCCGACGAGGGGCTGGAACGCACCCTGCTGCTGCCGTCGCCCGGCGAGGCGCCCGAGGCGCAGGAGGCGCGCGAGCCCACCGCCGCCACCTCCCTCCTCCCCGGCACCCGCCCGGAGCCTGTCGCACCTCGGACGACCGCCGCGACCTCCCGGATGCCCCGCCCCCTGCGCGGCGTCCGCCGCGGAATCCTCGGCATCCTGCTCGCCTGCGCCGCCCTCGTCGTGGTGGTCATCGGGATCGCCCTCGGCTCGATGGCCGGGGGAGGGCAGCCGTCACCGGACCCGGTGAAGTCCTACCCGGCGGTCGGCGGCACGCTCGGCGACCACCTCAAGCAGCTCGAGCACGACGTGTCGAACTCCGGGCCGTAAGCCCGAGCGGCTGGGCGTGGAGTTTTCACGCCCAGATGGTTTCGTGTAATATTTATCCGCTATGGCGGAGATTGAAGTTCGACCCGACGACGCCCGTGCTGCGTCGGCGAAGCTCGCGGCTGTCGCGGAGGCCATCGACCACGACGCGGCCGTGTTCCGATCAACGGGCGAGGAGCTGGCATCCTCCGTGCGCCACGCCCGCATCGGGTGGGCGCTGACGGAGCTGGTGCAGGGCCTGACGCCCGTCCCCGCCGAGGCGGCCGGCCGGTTCCGGACGCTGGCACGCACGGACGCCGAGGCCGTGGACGGCAAGGTCGCGGCGGACCTGGACGGCGCACGGATGTTCGCCGCGATCCCGGCGCCGGTGGTGGCCACGTGATCCGCGAGAGCGACCTGCTCGACCTGGCGGACGTGGACCCGACCCGCGCCGCGGAGGCCGCTGTGCTCTATCGGGACACCGCCGCGCGCCTGGTCGGGCACGCGCGCGACGCGGAGATCGCGCAGAGCCGATTCGCCGAGAGCTTCCGCTCGCGGAGGATGCCGGACACCGTGGCCCGGTTCGTGGCTCCGGAACGGGCGGCGCTGGAGGACGTCCACGCCACCGCCGGGGACCTCTGCCACGTGACCGAGGCCGCATACCATGCGCACCGCGAACTGGTCCGGCGGCGGGACGAGCTGCTGGACGCGGTGCAGCGGATGTACGCGTGGGAGATCCCGCCCCTCATCGAGGAGTGGATGGCCGCAACCGGAGCGATGCGCTACCCGGAGTTCGACGAGGTCCCCGCAGCGCTGGACCGCGAGGAGAGCGCGCGCTGGGAGGTCGCCGGCTTCAACCGGGCCGTCGAGGAGTTCGCCGCCGAGTTCGAACGGTCGATCCGGACGCTCCACGTGACCGCGCGGGAGCGGGGCGCGCAGCGTGCGGCGGTGGTGGCCGCCTCCGCCTCGACCCTGTCGGCGGCGAAGCTGACGGCGATGTCTCCCGCGCAGGTGGCGGCGTGGTGGGCGTCTCTGTCGCCGGCCGAGCGGCGAAAGTACCTGGAGAAGCTGCCCAGTGTGATCGGAGGCCTCGACGGGGTGGATGCGGCGTCGCGTTCTGCGGCGAACCGGGCGGAGCTCGAGCGGGCGCGGACTCAACTCAAGAAGATCGGGAAGGACGATCCGGGTTACGAGGCCGCGCAGGTGAAACTGCGTGCGATCGACGCGATCCGGAAGAAGCTCGGCGGCAACCCTGATGGGTGGACGGAGGCGAGTAGGAACCTCTACTACCGACAGCAGGACCTTGCCCACAAAAGCGGTGAATCGGCCCGCGTTGCAGTGGTCGCGTGGATCGGTTACGACGCTCCGCGAGACTTCCTTGAGGTGAACAACAGCTCGGCCGCCCGATCAGGTGGGAAGACGTTGGCGGGCGCGTTGGAAGGGACGCTCGCCGCACGCGGGTGGCCGGGGCAGTCCGAGCACCTCTCCGTCGTCGGGTTCTCCTACGGGTCTGCCGTGGCCGGGGAAGCGTTGAAGCGGGCGCCGGCCGGGGCATTCGTGTCGGTCGGGTCTGCGGGCATTCCGACGGACGTGGCCGGCCGACTCACGTATCGAGTTCCTCTGAACGTTCCCGATGGCGGGGTCTCCTCCGGTCAGGCCGGCGCCGATCTCGTCGCGACTCTCGGAAGGTTTTCGAGTGGGCGAGCGGATCCCTCCGACCACGGAGCTGTACCGTTCAGCACCGATAATGCCCACACACCCGACGGGAAGACGACCGCCGGGACAACCGATCATGCGGCGACGGTCCACGCCAGTGACCCAACGAAGTACGGGTACTACGACGAGGGCACGACCTCGCTCTTCAGCATGGCCGCCCACACGATGGGCCACCCGGAGGCGGTTGCGAAATGAGCAAGGGCATGGTGGTAAGCATCGTCCTCGTTTCGGCCGGTATGACGCTCAGCGCTTGTGCGTCGGCTCCCCCAACTGGAAAGGCACTTCCTTCGATGACATCTCCGTATCCGACCCCCGACGAATCACGAGCGACCACTCTGGAATTGTTCGAGGCGACCCGGGAGTTGATTGGCGGAACCGCCTGGGAAACTGACGGCGATGGGTATGGGACCTGCACACTGCCCGACGGCAGCGCAGGGGCCAACTACACTCGCCAGGATGGTCTCATCGGGGCAACGATCGACTCCGTGGCTGTGGCGAAGCAGATCGCGGAGCTGTGGGAATCCGGAGGCGATACGGGAGTCACGGTCAAGCTTTATCCCGATGGTGTCGGCTACGACGTCACCGATCCGGTGGATGCGAGGCGGCGATATCTACACGTGACCGTCACGGACTACTCCGCAACGATCCACATGTCCGGCGGCTGCATCCCCGGCGATGCTGACGAGCTTACCCACGCCCTCGTGAGCTGAGCCCCGGCTACCCGCCCGCACCCTCCCGCGCCATCGCCTGCACCGCAGCGTCCGCCTCCTCGACGATCGCCCGCATCGCCGACTCCGCGCGCGCGCCGTCCCCTGCGCGCACCGCCCCCGCGACCTCCTCGTGCAGCCGGATCGCCTCCGGGTTGGCGGTGTGCGGCATCAGCGCGTGCGCCGTCCGGCCGGACAGCGCCTCGACCACCGCCTTGCTGAGCGTGCGGAAGCCCGGGTTGCCGGAGGCCTCCAGCAGGATGCGGTGGAACGCCTGGTCGTAGGCCAGATACTCGCCGTGGTCGGCCGCGCGCTGGGTGGACGCCATGCCGACGATGGCCTCCGTCAGTGCGCCGCACTGCTCGGGCGTCGCGCGGGCGCTGGCGAGGCGGGCGGCGACGGGCTCGATCGCCAGGCGCAGCTCGCTCAGGTTGCCGAGCGCGGCGAGACGGTCGGGGCCGGCGAGGCGCCACGCGACGACCCGCGGGTCGAGCACGCGCCACTCGGTCACCGGCTGGACGACCGTTCCGCGGCGCCGTCTGGCCTGCACGAGGCCGAGCGCCTCCAGCACCCGGATGCACTCCCGGAGGACGGTGCGCGAGATGCCGAGGTTCTCGGGCGTCAGCACGGAGCCCGGCGCGATCTCGCCGGTGACGATGCGGCTGCCGACGGACTCGATGGCCAGCTCGTGGAGGGAGTCCGTGGGAGGCATTCCCTCATTATCGAGGATTCCTTACGTGCGATCAAACACCAGGCGAACGCGATTAATGCTTATGAAAACGATGGCAACTTCGTATTTACCTGATTTATCTGTAGGGTGGCCGAGCACACGTCACCATCACTGACCAAGGACGCTCATGATCACCTTCCTGTCCGGCGCGCTCCGCGTCGCCGCGGCCGCCGCACCGCCGGCCCCCCACCCGGCCTCCTCCGAGGCGCAGCTGATCCTCGCCGCCGTCGTCGGAGTCGCGGTCATCGTGGTCCTGATCACCTGGCTGCGGATCCACCCGTTCCTCTCCCTCCTCCTCGGCTCGCTCGTCACCGGCCTGGTCGCCGGGATGGCCGCCGACGCCGCGACCACGAGCTTCATCACCGGCTTCGGCGCGACGGAGGGCAGCGTCGGCATCCTCATCGCGCTCGGCGCGATGTACGGCAAGCTGCTCGCCGACTCCGGCGGCGCCGACCGCATCGTCGACACGCTGGTGTCCCGCACGAGCGTCCGCGCCCTGCCCTGGGTGATGGGCCTCGTCGGCGCGATCATCGGCCTGCCGATGTTCTTCGAGATCGGCCTCGTGCTGCTCATGCCGGTCATCATCCTGGTGACGCGCCGGTCGAAGCTGCCGCTGATGCGCGTCGCGCTCCCGGCCATCGCCGGCCTCTCGGCCATGCACGGCCTGGTCCCGCCGCACCCCGGCCCGCTCGTGGCCATCGGCGCGCTCGGCGCGAACCTCGGCGTCACGCTCGCCTTCGGCGTGCTCGTCGCCATCCCGGTCATCATCCTCGCCGGTCCGGTGTTCAGCCGCTTCGCCGCCAAGTGGGTGCCCGTGGACGTCCCCGGCCTCTTCCTCGGCACCGAGGGCGACGACGACGAGCAGGGCGCGGCGGAGGCCGCGGCCCAGCGCAAGCGCCCGTCGTTCGCTCTCGCGCTCATCAGCATCCTGCTGCCCGTCGTGCTCATGCTCGGCAAGGCCCTCGGCGACATCACCGCGCCGAACGCCACCGCAGAGTGGAAGACGATCCTCGACTTCCTCGGCACCCCCGCCATCGCGCTGACCATCGCCGTGCTCGCGGGCTTCTTCCTGCTCGGCATCCCCGGCGGCATGAATCGCAAGTCGCTGCAGGCGAGCCTCACCGCGTCCCTGCCCCCCATCGCCGGCATCCTGCTCATCGTCGGCGCAGGCGGCGGCTTCAAGCAGGTGCTCGTGGACACCGGCATCGGCCAGGTCATCGCGTCCTTCGCGCACGGCAGCAACGGCATCGGCATCCTGCTGCTCGCCTGGTTCATCGCGGCGCTGATCCGCGTCGCCACCGGCTCGGCGACGGTCGCGACCGTCACCGCGGCCGGGATCATGGTTCCGCTCGCCGCCCACCTCTCGACCCCGATGGTGTCGCTGCTGGTGCTCGCGATCGGCTCCGGCTCGCTGTTCCTCTCCCACGTCAACGACGCCGGGTTCTGGCTGGTCAAGGAGTACCTGGGCCTCAGCATCCCGCAGACGCTGCGGAGCTGGACCGTCCTGGAGTGCATCGCCTCTGTTGTCGGCCTCGCCGGGACGCTGGTGATCGCCCTGGTCATCGGAGCGTGACATGACCGCGAGCCAGCTGAGCACGATCGTCGTCATGGGTGTCGCGGGCTGCGGCAAGTCCACCGTCGCCGCCCTCCTCGCCGACCGGCTGGGCTGGGAGCTGCTGGAGGGCGACAGCCTCCACCCGGCCCGCAACGTCGAGCGCATGAGCGCCGGCGTCCCGCTCGACGACGCCGACCGTGCTCCTTGGCTCGCGGCGATCGCGGGCCGCGTCCGCGAGGGCGCCGCGGCCGGGAGGCCGCTGGTGGTCGCCTGCTCGGCGCTCGCCCGGCGCTACCGCGACGTCCTCCGCGGCCACGGCGTGGTCTTCGCCTACCTGTCCGGCACGCGCGAACTGCTCGAGAGCCGCATCGCCGCCCGCAGCGGCCACTTCATGAAGCCCGGGATGCTGGACTCCCAGCTCCGCACCCTCGAGCCGCCGCAGCCGGACGAGGCGGCCGTGACGGTCGGCATCGATGCGGAGCCGGAGGCGATCGTCGCCGGGATCCTCAGCGGGCTGGGTCTGGTGGCGGCGGCCGCCTGAACACCCAGTCGACCGTCCCCCGCCACGTCGTCCGCAGCTCGCGTCCGCGCCGCCACTCCCGCCAGGTCAGCCAGATGATGACCGCGTCGAACACCGTCAGGACCGCCACCGCGACGGAGGGCTTCGTCACCAGTTCGTAGAGCTGGAAGATCAGGAACACGCCCAGCGCCGCCATCGCCCACGGGTAGACCCGGCGCGACCCGACGAGCAGCGCGACCACGATCGCCAGCTTCACCACGCCGTGCAGCAGCAGGTACGCGGCGACGAACAGCACGCCGCCGGCGTGGAGGCGGGCTGCGCCGTGGACGATCAGGTTGGCGATGAGGTCGTGCGGGTCCTCCGACAGCTCCTCCGCCGTCACCCGGTTCGCGGCGCTGAGCAGTGTGGCCGGAGTGGTGAACAGCAGCAGGACCCCGCCCACCAGCTCCACCAGGCCGTCGAGCCCTTTGAACAGCACGCCGACGAGGAACACCAGGTCGAGCACCCGTTCCCGCATCGTGTCCTCCCGGCCGCATGCTACCCGGCGTGACCCCTGATCTGGGTGCGCGGACATTCTTGTCCTCCAATATGAGGACCGGTATCGTCCGAAGTGGGCCGACGTGACCTACCCGACAATCTGGTCGCGGGTGGCCCACCGAGTGGAACCCGACCCTCCCCTCGTGCACCGCCCTTCGGGAGACCGGAGGATTCAGCTCGAACGTCGACCTAGCGACGTCGGGGCCGCAACACACGTGCGTCGTCGCACGTGCGCTGACCCCTGCGCTGTGTGTGACGACGCTCCGAACAGATTGTGAGCACGTCCCATGAACAGGTTCGCCAAGGGCGCGATCGCCGGCGCGGCCGGTATCCTCCTTCTCCTCAGCGGCGCTGGCACGTTCGCGCTGTGGAACGGCTCGGCCAGCGCCGCGGCCGGCTCCGTCCAGTCCGGAACGATGACCATCGCGGCCGACGCCGCCGCCGGCACGTGGAGCGTGGTGCACGGCTCCGGCTCGGCCACCGCGATCCCGAACATCGCGAACTTCCGCGCCGTCCCCGGCGACGTGCTGACCTTCACGCAGAAGGTGGACGTCACCGCCACCGGCGACAACCTCTCCGCCATCCTCAGCGTCGACCCCACGTCGATCAAGACCGGAGACGCCTCCCCGGCCAGCGCGGCCCTCGTCACGGCGCTCACGAGCGGGATGACCGTCGTCGTCGGTGCGCCGCTGCCGACCGGCGTCACCGCAGGTTCCGCCGCGAACACCTACAACGTCAGCGGGACCACCGGCACCAAGGTGCTGACCGTCTCCGTGACGCTGCCGTTCGACCCCACGACGACCGGCACGGTCGCGCAGGGCGGCACCGTCAACCTGAGCGCGCTCGGGTTCAAGCTGGCCCAGCAGTAACGCACGCGGACCAGCGCACGAGCGGAGCCGAGGGGAGGTGCGAAGAGACATGAAGCGCTTCGCCCTCCCCCTGACCGCCGCCGGCGCCGCGCTGGCCACGTTCCTGCTGATGCCGGGAGCGGGCACCTACGCGCTGTGGAACGGCCTCGCCGCAACGAAGGCCGGGGCGATCACGGCCGCGACCGTCGCGGTGAGCGTGACGATCCCGCAGCCCTTCGACACCGTCTTCAAGACCGGGCACACCACCACCACGGGAGGCGTGGTCGTGACGAACACCGGAAACGTCGATGCGACGTTCGGCGCCGCCGCGACGCTTACGTCGGGGACGTCCCCGGCCCTCGCCTCCGCGATCGGTGTGATCGCTTGGCCCGCCGCCGGCGCGGCCTCCTGCACGTCCACCGCCACTCCGCCGTCCGGGTCGTACACCGGCACCCTGGCCGGCCTGGGCGCGCTCGGGCAGACGACAGGCACCCTGTCCGCAGGCGCGTCGGCCGCGTTCTGCATCCGCGAGACCATGAACGTGGCGTCCGCGCCGGGGATCGCGAGCGGCTCCGCGGTGAACGTGGCCTTCTCCGCGACAGTGACGGCCGGGACGACCTGGAGCGCTTCGGCCTCCGCGAGCATCGCCCAGACCTTCGTGGACGACATCGCACCGTCCGCGCCGACCGGCCTGTCCGCGCGCACGTCGACGTCGACGCCTGTCGTGCTCTCGTGGACGGCCGCGACCGACAACGTCGGCGTCACGGGATACGACGTCTACCGGTCAGGGACGACCGCGTCCATCGGCTCCACGACTTCCACCTCGTTCACGGACACGGGCGCCGCCGCGAACACGTCGTACACGTACACCGTCTACGCCCGCGACGCGGTGCTGCTGACGTCACCGGCCGCGAGCCTGTCGGTCGACCGCACCGCCCCGACGACGCCGACGCTCTCGCTCACCGGGACCACCGCCTCCACTGCCACGCTGTCGTTCGCGGCGACCGACAACGTCGGCGTGAGCGCCTACACCGTGTCCCGCGACGGCACGGTGATCGCCACGGTGGGCGGCGCGACCACCAGCTACACGGACACGGGACTGACCGTCGGCCTCCACCGGTACACGGTCACGGCCTCCGACGCCGCGGGCAACGTCTCGCCGTCGTCCTCGGCGGTCTCCGCCGCCGGATCCTACGTCTCGGGCTCGTGGTATCAGCTCGTGAACGCCGCGAGCGGGCAGTGCGTCACGGTCCCGTCGCCGATCGCGAACGGGAAGGTGCTGACCCAGTCGGCGTGCGCCGCTCCGGTGGACGACGCGCAGGCCTGGCAGCTCGCGGGCTCCGGCTCCACCGTGACCGTGACCGCCGCCCTCCCCACCCCCGCCAGCGGCCAGTACCTGTGGGCCGGCTCCCGGACCGCGCCCGTCAGCCTGACCTCCGCGCCCAACAGCGCGAACGGCTCGTCCCAGTGGGCGTTCACCCTCCAGGCGGACGGCTCGTTCACCCTCAGCAACACCATCACCGGGAACAACGGCAACGGCAACGGGAACGGCAACGGCAACGTGACGACCCTGTGCGCCACAGCGACGGCGGGCGGCGGAGGCCAGCTCACCACGACGACGTGCACGGCCGGCGCGTCGACCCAGTCCTTCTTCCTCAGGCAGGTGACTCCGTGAGCGACACCGAACCGCGCCCTTCCACGTCGCTGCTGCAGTACGTCGTCACCGGCCTCAGCGTCGGTCTGCTCGGCCTGGTGCTGTTCGTCGCGGCCGTGGTCATCGTCATCCCGCGGGCCGCCGGCGCCACCCCGGTGACCGTGCTGACCTCCTCGATGGAGCCGTCCCTGCCGCCGGGGACGCTCGTCGTGGTGAAGCCGAAGGCCGTCCACGACATCCACGTCGGCGACGTGATGACCTACCAGATCCGGTCGGGCGACCCGGCGGTCATCTCGCACCGGGTCATCGCGATCACGACCTCCACCACCAACGGCATGACCTTCACGACGAAGGGCGACAACAACGCGGAGGCCGACCCTCCCGTGGTGCCCGCGCAGGTGCGCGGCGTGGTCTGGTACAGCGTCCCGCTGATCGGCTACGTCAACAGCGCGCTCGACCAGAGCCAGCGCTCATGGGTGCTGCCAGCGGTCGGCGTGCTGCTGATCCTCTACGCGGCGTGGATGTTCCTGCGCGGCACGGCCTCGTCGGTCCGGCGTCGGTCCTCGCGCGCCGCGGACGGTGAAGAGCCCTCCACTCTGTGAGCCCTCTCGCCCGATCCGGCCGTCCCGGAGCGGATCGATCGGAGACGCATAACGACTTCTCAGGCTCCATCCCGAATTCTGTGCCGAACCTTGGAGGCGGTGGCGTGGAATAGAAGGGAGAGCGAGGTCGGAAGATGGAAGAGCAATACGGGATGCCGGCGGAAGGCGTCTCGGTCGTCGTGCCGACCTTCAATGAGTCGGGCAACGTCGCGGAGCTGGTGCGAAGGCTCGCGGCGGTGCTCGACGCAGACGCGAGCGAGATCCTGATCGTCGACGACTCGACCGACGACACCGCACGGGTCGCGGCCGAGAGCGCCGACCACGTGCCGCACCGGGTGCGCGTCGTGCACAGGGAGGACCCCGTCGGCGGCCTGTCCGGAGCAGTGATCACCGGGATGGCGCTGGCCGTGCACCGCTGGGTCGTCGTCATGGACGGCGACCTCCAGCACCCGCCGGAGGACCTCCCGCGGCTGATCGCGGCGGGCGAGGAGCGCGGCGCCGACATCGTTGCCGCCTCCCGGCACCTCGACGGGGGCAGCGCGGGAGGCCTCGACGGGCTGCTGCGCCACCTCGTGTCGTCCGGCAGCACGCTGGCGGCCCGCGCGCTGTTCCCGCGCAGGCTGCGCGACTGCACCGACCCGATGACCGGGTTCTTCGCGGTCCGCCGCGACGCGCTCGACCTCGCCTCGCTGCGCCCGCAGGGCTTCAAGATCCTCCTGGAGGTGCTGCTCCGGCACCGCCTGACGCTGACCGAGGTCCCGTTCGCGTTCGGCGTCCGCACGGCGGGCGTCTCCAAGGCGACCGTCGCCAACGGCGCCGCGTACCTGCGGCAGCTCGTCGCCCTCCGCCTCCGGTCACCCGCCCCCGGGCTCGCGCAGGCCGCGGCCGAAGTCGTGTGACGGAGGTGACGGGCATGACCGTCGCGCCGATCGTCCCCCGCTCCCGGAGCCACCGGGTCCGGGACGCGGTCGGCCGCCGGCCGGTCCTGCTGCTCGTCGCGCTCGGGCTGGCCTGCGCGGTCGTGGCGTGGCTGCGGCTCCCCGCGACCGCGCACGACACCTTCTGGGCGGAGGACGGCCGCACCTTCGTCTCGTCGGCCGCGCTGGGCGGTCCGGGCGTGCTCCTGCAGCCCTATGCCGGTTACCTGCACACCGTCCCGCGCCTGGTCGCGGCGGTCGTGGTGCTGCTGCCGGTGTCCTGGTGGGCGCTCGCGACGACGGCGGCCGCGTGCGCCATCGCGGGCGGCCTCGCGGTGGTCGTGTTCGTCTGCGCCCGCGAGCTGGTGCCGTGGCTGCCCGCCCGGATCTTCGTCGCCGGGCTGACCGTGCTCGCGCCGCTCGTGCCGCGCGAGGTGCTGGGGAATCTGGCGAACCTGCACTCCCTCATACTCTGGACGCTGTTCTGGATCGCGCTGTCCCGGCCGCGGACGACGCGCGCCGCCGTCGCGCTCTCGGCGGTGGCGCTGCTCGGCGCGCTGACGGAGATCCAGGCGCTCTTCCTCGCGCCGCTCCTGCTGGTGCGCACGCGCGACAGGAGGGTGTGGATCGTGCGCGCCGGGCTGATCGCGGGGATGGTGGCGCAGCTCGTCGTCACGCTGGCCTGGCCGCGCGCGGAGAACACCAACCCCGCCGTCGACCCGCTGTCGATCGCATACGGCTACCTGATCAACGCCGTCCTGCCGCTCGCGGTCCCGCAGTCGCAGCTCGGGCACGTCCTCGCCGCGACCGGCCCGGCCGTCGCCCTCCTGGTGCTCGCGGTCGTGCTCGCGACCGCGCTCTACGTCGTCCTCCGCGGGACGCGCGGGCAGCGGCTGCTCGTCGCCGCGGCGCTGGCCGGATCGGTCCTGCTCTACATCGTGAGCGTGGCGACCAACCCGAACACCTTCTACGACTACGCCGGCCTGACGCCCACCCAGCTCGACTCCGTGTGGTTGACCCGCTACGGCGTCGTCCCGTCGATGCTCCTCGCGCTCGTACCGGCGGTGGCCGCCTCGATCGCGTACGGCCGGCGGAGGTTCCGCCGCGGCCGCGCGCAGTGGCCCGCGTGGTCCGTGCTGGCGGCGGCCGGGCTGTGCGCGGCGCTGATCCTCGCGCAGCTCGGCCCGCAGTGGACCCGCCGCTCGGACGGCCCCGCCTGGCAGCCGCAGGTCGCGAGCGCCGCCGAGCAGTGCCGCCGCGACGACGAGTTGAAGTTCGTCAACCTGAGGGAGACGATCGGGTGGAAGGTGACGGTGCCGTGCCGCTACCTCGACGACGGAACGGCGGAGGACTCCCGATGACCACCATGCCTGCGTCGCCGGCCGTCGGGGACATCGCCCGCGCCGCCGCCGGCGTCCTGCGCCGCAACGACGCCGGCGCCATGACCCGCGCCGCGCCCGGGCTGTACCCGCACATGTGGAGCTGGGACTCCGCCTTCATCGCGATCGGGCTGGCGCGGTTCGACGTGCCGCGCGCGATCCGCGAGCTGCAGACCCTCCTCGGCGCGCAGTGGTCCACCGGGATGATCCCGCACATCGTCTTCAACCCGGACGAGCCGGGGTACTTTCCCGACTTCGGCCGGTGGGGGACCGAGCGCGCGGCGGCGCGACCCGAAGGCGTACAGACCAGCGGGATCTGCCAGCCTCCCGTGCACGCGATCGCGGTGCGGCACATCCTCGACCGGGGCCGCGAGCGAGGGGGAGCGGACGCGGCCGCCGCGGAGGAGTTCGCGCGCGGCTCGCTCGACGCGTGGGCCGCCTGGCACCGCTGGCTGGCGTCGGTCCGCGACCCCGACAGGTCCGGGCTGGTGGAGATCCACCACAGCTGGGAGTCCGGCTTCGACAACTCGCCGCGCTGGGACGCCGCCTTCGCCCGCATCCACCCCGGCGAGGTGCCGCCCTTCCAGCGCCGCGACACGCTGCACGTCGCCGACGCGAGCGAGCGCCCGACGAACGAGGAGTACACCCGCTACCTCTGGCTGGTCGAGCAGCTGAAGTCGGTCGACTACGACGACGCGGCGGCGCTGGAGGTCGTCGACTTCCGAGTGAAGGACGTCTTCTTCTCGGCCGTCCTCGCCGTCGCGAGCGACGTCCTGGCCGACCTCGCCGACGAGTTCGGCCGCACCGACCTCGTGCCGGGCCTCCGCGACATCGCCGACCGGTTCCGCCTCGGCGTCCGCTCCACCATCGACCCGGCGACGCAGCTCGCGCGCGACTTCGACGTGCGCGCAGGCGAGTGGATCGGCGCCGAGACGATCGCCGGCTTCGCCCCGCTGTTCGCGGGCACGTCGGCCGGGATCGCGTCCGGTCAGACCGCGCTGCTGCGCGGCGAGCGCTGGATGGGCGACCCCCGCCTGCGTTTCCCGCTGCCGCCGTCGACGTCCCCGGCGAGCCCGGCCTTCCGGCCGTCGACGTACTGGCGCGGCCCGACCTGGCCCTTCCTCACCCTCCTCCTCGGCTGGGCGGTCGACCGGCACGGCGACCCGGAGCTCGCCGCCGACCTGCGTACGGCCTCCCTCGCCCAGCTCGCCGACCTGGCGTTCGGCGAGTACTACCAGCCGTTCACCGGGGAGCCGCTGGGCAGTCACGACCAGTCCTGGACGGCGGCCGCGGCGCTGGAGTGGGCGGGACAGCTCGGGGTCGGGGCCGGATAGCGCAGGCTCCCCGAACTGGGGTGCGCCGGGCGCTGGATCGTTTGGTGTTTCACATGTTCAGACAGTGCATGTCTTCGGCTCCATCCGCTATTTTCTGGGTGTGAATCACACACCGGGCCCGCACGCCCACCCGACCGAGGGGTCGCTCCGACGGCCTCGCCGGTCGCACGGCGTCGCCATCCGGCACGGCCGCCTGCCCCGGCGGAGGCCGCGGACCTTCGTCGTGCGGTTCCTCGTCGCGCTGGTGACGGTCGGCATGGTGAGCACGGCGAGCGTCGCCGCCTACGCCGTGCTCGACACCGTGCGCTCGATCAAGCCCGGCATCCACCTGGTCACCGCGAAAGGCAAGTCGCTGACCGCGCAGAACGTCGCGACCGTCGGCGCCGAGAGCGGGGCGGTGAACATCCTCCTCGCCGGCACGGACACCCGCACCGGGCAGGGCGGCCAGTTCAACACCCAGGACGAGCTCTCCGGCAGCTCGGGGGCCGGCAGCAACGACGTGACGATGGTGCTGCACGTCTCCTCCGATCACCAGCACGCCGAGGTGATCTCGATCCCGCGCGACCTGATGGTGCCCATCCCGGAGTGCCCCGGTCCGAACGGCGGCACGGTTCCCGCCACCGACCAGGCGATGTTCAACACGACGCTCTCCCGCGGCGGCCTCTCCTGCATCGTCCTCACCGCGGAGCAGTTGACCGGTCTGACGATCAGCGACGCCGCGCTGATCAGCTTCGACGGCGTGATCGCGATGTCCAATGCGGTCGGCGGCGTGACCGTGTGCCTCGCGACGCCGCTGGACGACCCGTACGTCGGCCTGAACCTCCCGGCCGGCACCCAGACCCTGGTGGGCGCCCAGGCGCTCGCCTTCGTCCGCAGCCGCCACGGCATCGGCGACGGCAGCGACCTGGGCCGGATCAGCAACCAGCAGCTCTTCCTCTCCGCGCTGCTGCGCAAGATGACGAGCGCGGGAGTCCTCAGCAACCCGCTCACGCTCTACCAGCTCGCGCACGCCGCGGTCACCAACGTGCAGCTCTCGGACACGCTGACCCAGCCGACCACCCTGGTCTCGCTGGCCCTGACCCTCAAGACAGTCAGCCTCTCGAACATCGTCTTCCTGCAGTTTCCGGCCGCTGCCGACCCGGACGACCCGAACCGCGTGGTCCCCGCGACCTACGCGGCGAGCGTTCTCAAGAGCGCGCTCCAGAACGACGCGCCCATCACGCTCACCGGGACGCTCGGGTCCGGGACGGTCGCGGCGCCTGGCACGACGCCGGCTCCGAGCGGCACGGCCGCTCCCACCCCGACGGCAGCGCCCACGCCCGCCCCGACGGGCGCCGCGGTTCCGACACCCGTTCCGACGTCCACGGACGTTGCCCTGCCCTCCTCGGTCACCGGCCAGACGGCGGCGCAGCAGACGTGCACGAAGGGGAACTGACCGCCGGCTCCACCCCGGTCAGCCAAGCGGACGCGCGGGTCGCCAGCGCTGCCAGCGCGACAGCCCACGGGATGAGTAGGCAGAGCGCGAACAGCAGGCCGCTCGGCACCGGCGGGCCGTAGGTCTTCATCAGCCAGAGGACCAGCGGGTGCGTGAGGACCACCATGAACCCGCCGTACGCCAGCACGGTGACCACGCGGCCGACGCGCGGCGGAGCCTTCCGGAACAGCGCCTCGGCCACGAGGACCAGCCCGAACGAGATGGCGACGGCGACCGCCGTGCTGAGCACCGGGGTGCCGAAGTCGCCCTGCTTGATGTCGAGCGGGCGCGTCGTCCCGGTGAGGACGAGGACGGCGGAGACCGCGAGCAGCGCCGCGCCCACCAGCGCCGGCCGCGCGATGCGGGGGCGGAGAGCTCTGGCGATGACACCGAGCGCCAGGAAGGCAACGCACGGCACCGTGGACCCCACCGACAGGGGCGTGTTCGCGAGCTGCGGCCCGGCCGTGACGCTCAGGATCAGCCCGACACCGGCGACCGCCCAGGTCACCGGCCGCGGGAGCAGCCAGAGCATCCGCAGCAGGACCGCAGAGAAGAACAGCGCTGTCACGAACCAGAACGTCGTGAACGGCAGCGCGGAGTTCTCGCCGTCGGCGAGGGGCCCGGCCAGCCGCTGCCAGGTGGTGTCCTCCAGCTGCAGGTCCAGGATGAGGAAGACCGCCCCGATCAGCACCAGCCAGGTGAGCATCGGCCGCAGCAGGGTCCGGAACCGCGTCAGGAGCTCGCGTCCGAGGGTGCGGTGCGGCGACCAGAAGTAGCCGGCCAGGACGAAGAACAGCGGGACGTGCCAGCTGTAGAGGAGAGTCCTCGTCGTCGGCGAGACGAGGGTGTGACCGGCGACGACCGCGACGATGCCGAGGACGCGCACCAGGTCGACCGCGCCGGATCGGGGCTTCGCGGCCGGCTCAGGTGCGCGCGCGGTCGTCTCCTCCGCGGTGCTCATCGTGGTGGTGGTCATGTACGGAACCGTCCCCTCTCCTCCTGTCTCGCGAGTCGGTCGTCCTTCGATCGAACGCGCGTCTTCCCCAGACTTCACTGAGATCCAGCGATTACCCCCGGTTCTCTGAGCGCTTTCGATGGTGAACAGACGGCGACTCCGGTCTCCGTGGGAGGTGGCTCCGGTTGGATGGACCCGTGGTGGAGATCGTGCCGGAGACGGCGAGTTGACGAGCACGCGGACGTCCGAGCGCCCGCTCGCGCTCGGCACCCGGCTGGCCGCCCGGCTGCGGTCGAGAGCGGTGGTCGTGCCCGTCACGCTGTGGACGGTCGCGCACGCCGCGATCGTCGGCTGGGCGCTGGTCGTGCGCGCCGCCGTGCTCGTGCTGAGCGGCCACGCCGCCGCGGTGTCGCCTGCCGCGCTCTTCTTCCACTGGGACAGCGTCTACTTCGGGTCGATCGCCCAGCACGGCTACGTCGGCCCGGGCACCGGCCCCACCTGGTCGGCCTTCTTCCCGGGCTACCCCGCGGCCGCCCGCGTCGCGCTCGCCGCTGTCGGGTTCCCGCATCCCGACCACCAGCAGGTGGTGATCGCCCTGGAGGCCGTCGCCGCGATCGCCTCGCTGGCGGCGTCGCTGCTGGTGTGGCGCCTGGCGCACCGCCACTACGGCGACCGGGTGGCGGTCGCGGCGACCGTCCTGTTCGTCCTCGGCCCGTACGCGGTGTTCCTGGTGGCCCCGTACTCGGAGGCGCTCTTCGTCGCCTTCGCCCTCGGCGCGTGGCTGTGCGCAGAGCGCGGCCGCTGGTGGGAGGCCGGCGCGCTCGCCGCGTGCGCGTCCGCCACCCGGATCGACGGCGTCTTCCTGATCGCCGGCCTCGCGGTCGCGGTCGCCGTCCGCCTCCACAGCCGCGGCGAGCCGTTCCTGCTGAAGGCGTTCGGGACGGCCGCGATCGGCTCCGCCGGCATCCTCGGCTACTGGGCAGCGCTCTGGGCGTGGACGGGGAACCCGACCGCGTGGTTCACCGCGCAGCACACGGGCTGGCACCGCGCGCTCACCTGGCCGTGGATCACCCTGCGCGACACCGTCGAGTCGGTCTTCGTCCCGCCGTGGCCGCACGGCCTCCAGAACGCCCTCGACCTCGTCTTCGCCGCGCTCATCGTCACCGCCCTGATCGTGTTCATCCGCCGCCGCCAGTGGGCGGCCGTCACGTACGTCGGCCTGACGGCGCTCGCGATGATGACCAGCACCACCTACCTCTCGATCGCCCGCTCGACGGTCGTGCTGTTCCCCCTGACCCTCCTGGTCGCGACGACCGTCGGGGATGACCGGCGGCGCTGGATCTTCCGCACGGTGCTCGCGGCGGGACTGGTCCTCCTCGCGCTCAACACGGCGCTGTTCGTGAACGCGGTGTGGGTGGACTGACGCCGCTCACGCTCGATCGTCGCCGGAGGCGTCACCATCGATCTCTCGGAGTAGCGATTGCTGTGCCTCGGGCGTCAGAATCGTCGACCAAAGGATCTCAGTTCACGGAGCGGAATATCGAGCGTAGGCACATCGATTTGCAGATCCGAGAGTGCTCTCTTGGTCGGGCGGACGGGCAACGGCCACGGGTTACTCCGTCGGGAGTCCGCCAAGCTCCTCGAGCTCGGCTGCGCTCATGCCGGTCAACACCGACACTGCGGCAGACTTCGATCCATCGAAGCGCGACAGGGACTCCTTGATCGCCGCGTTCAGTTCGTCTCGATGCGCCTCAACGTACTCGCGGACAGCATCGCTGACGATGTCCTTCTTCGTGCGACCGAGGAAGTGTGCGGCATCGCTGATAAGCCGATCGGTAGTCGCATCGACCTTCACTGGGCTCTGAGTGGCGGACATTGTTCCAGTCTCTCGTCGGGGTGGTACCAAAGTACCCTAGTAGCCATATCTCTTCAATGGCTGACAGCATCGTGACGCCGCTCCGAGATCCGGACTAGACACCCTCCCCCCTCTGCCGCGACCCTGTCAGGGAGTTCGAGCGAAGGAGGCCACGGTGGTGGATGACGGGGCGCCCGCCGGTTTCCCGACGGCGGCGGAGGCAGCGCAGGCGTATGACGAGATCGACCTGAACAGGGCGATCCAGAGCTATCGGCAGTTCTTCCCGACCGTCTCCGGGTACATGATCCTGAAAGGCAATGACGACCTGGGCCTGGTGCTCAACGAGGTGTTCGGCACCCTCGCGACGGAACCCAAGCACGTCGGCCTGACCCTCAACTCCGACACGCCCTATGCGCCGATCCTGCTGGACCTGAGTGACGGCCCGATGGTCATCGAGCTGCCGGCCGGGCCGCTCATCTGCATCGCGATGGACGTCAACCAGCGCTGGGTGCTCGACATGGGGCTCCCCGGCCCGGACGCAGGGCAGGGTGGTCGCCACCTCCTTCTCCCGCCGGGCTACGAGGGCGACATCCCGGACGGATACTACGTCGGCCGGGCGACGTCGAATCGGCTGATCGTGGGCGTCCGGTCGCTTCCAATCGGCGGCGACGTCGGGGAGGCGACGGAGCGGCTGACCACCGTGAAGGTGCACCCGCTCACCCCGTCCGCGGACTGGACGGACCCCGTCTTCCGCGACCTCACGCCCCTCCCTCAGGACACCACGCCGGACTCCATCGAGGGCACCATCGGCTTCTGGCGCGCGCTGCACACCATCGTCGACGAGGAACCGCCCGTGCCCCTCTACCGCGTGGGGTACGGCGAGCTGGCGGCCCTCGGCATCGAGAAGGGCCGGCCGTTCGCGCCGGACGAGCGGATGGCCGGGATCCTCACCAGGGCGGCCGCGATCGGCGACCAGCAGCTTCGCGTCGAGTCCTTCGCCGACCGGCGCCCGGACCGCATCGTCTGGCCCGGCGAGCGCTGGGAGTGGGCGGCGCTGCGATTCGAGAACGGCGACTTCGACACCCCGGACGCGGTCGACACCGTCGCCAGGGACAAGTGGTTCTTCCAGGCCATCGGCGCCAGCCCCGCGATGTTCCGCCGTGACGCGAAGGCCGGCTCGCTCTACTGGCTCGGCCTCCGCGACTCCGAGGGCCGGTATCTCGACGGCTCGAACCGGTACACGCTGACGGTCCCCCTTCCCGTGCCCGGCACGCTGTTCTGGTCCGTGACCGCGTACGACGCGCAGGCGCGCAGCCAGATCCAGAACAGCGTCGGGCGCTCCCTCCTCAGCTCGCTGTTCGACTTCCCGGACGCCACGGGCGACGCCATCACACTCGAGTTCGGGCCGGACCGCCCCGACGCCGACGACGCGCACTGGATCCAGACCGTCCCGGGTCGGGGCTGGTTCGTCTACTTCCGCATCTACGGCCCGCAGGGCGCCGCCTTCGACCGCAGTTGGAGCCTGCCGGACTTCTCGCGCGGGTAGCCGGGTCCGAGGAGGCCGCCGAAGCGATCGGCGCGTCCGTCTCCGAGTTGGACGCTAGCCGCGACGACGAGGAGGGCGGACACTGGGATGCACTCGCCCTCGTCGTGAGGAGGCTCCTATGGGCACGTTCCGGACAGCTGTCTCGACCACGGACTCCGACTACGCGATGTCCTTCCTCAATGACATGTACTCCGGCGTGGAGATGGACCCGCACCCGGAACGGTTCGCCCTCGATCTCTCCGCCGCGGGCGACGAACGCTTCGCCATCCTCCACGAGCAATGGACGTCGAGCGGCCGCTTCCAGATGGAGCCGCAGCCGATCGTCATCGTGGTCGAGGTGACGCAGGGGGCGTGGGACTGCAGCATCGGACGCAGCGCTGTCGACACCACCCGGCCGAGCCTGTTCCCGCCGGCACCGGCCGTGGCCTCGTGGCGGGACTCCTTCACCGTCAACGGCACGCAACTCGACGCCCGTGAGATCGACGCCTTCGCCGCCGAGCACTTCACCACCCCCGGCCTTCGCGTCAGGTTCGACGGAAGCGCCCCCGTCTCGATCCCGCTCCAGCGATCGTGGGAGGCGACCACTGCGTTCGTGCGCAACAGCGTCGTCGTAGAGGACGAACTGCTCGGCAACCGCCTGATCCGCGACCGGGCGTTCGAGGTCCTGATCTCCTGCCTGCTCATCACCTTCCCGAACAACACCCTCGACCTCCCGCTCGGCCGTGATGGAGTGCGAGCGACTCCCGCCGCTGTCCGCCGAGCGATCGCCTTCATGGAGGAGCACCTCAGCGAACCGCTCCGGCTGGAGGACATCGCCCGCGCGGCCCGGCTGTCCCCGCGGGGCCTGCAGGACGCCTTCGTCCGCATCCTCGCAACCAGCCCCACCCGCTACCTGCGCAGCCTCCGGCTGGAAGCGGCCCGCACGGACCTCCGAGCGGCGCGGCCCGGCGACTCCGTCGCGACCATCGCGCACCGTTGGGGATTCGCCCACCTGCCGCGCTTCGCGGCCGCGTACCGGGAGGCGTTCGGTGAGAACCCCGCGGAGACGCTTCGCGGGTGACCCGGCGAAACCCCCGGATTCCGACTTCCGTGCCCTCGCAGTCCTACGCCGCGGCTATCTGGTCGATCCAGACGTTCACTTCGCTGATCGCCTCCCCGAGGCTCAACTCAACGCCCGTCTCGGCGGCAACCCTCTGATAGTCGGCTCTCCAGATTTCGTTGGACACCACAACAGGCGGCCAAGTCCGTTCTGTGTGGCCGGCGAGTGCCGCTTCAGCCGCACGACCATCGAATACTCCAACAGCGGCGACGCGTACGTCAGTCAGAGGGATGCCTTCGTCGAAAAGCTGCTGCCTCATGAGCAGAAGGTCGACCACGTCACGAACGCGGTCGTTCTTCGTGTGCGGCGGATCATGCGGGTCTGTGCACGCGTGAAGCTTTTGAGCCACCTGGTATGCGAGCGAGATCGTGGCGATTTCGTCTGGGGACTCCAAACCGAAGAACCCGAGGTCAGCCACGCGGATGTGCTCCTCGGTAGGTTTCATCTCACCATCGGCAAATGCAACCTCCACCTGAATCCGGCGGAACGTCCGACCCTTGATCTCGACGATCACATTGAACCGCCGCGGTTTCGCTCGTCGGGCGGGCACCTCGATCATCTCGATCTCGGTTCGACGCAACGTGAAGGGACCCCACGGTTCACGGATCGCCTCATCAAGCTTCTCAACGAAGTCATCGACCTCGCCGCGGAACATTGCATCGACGTCCTTTGTCGCGCGCGCTGTCAACGACAGGCGCCGTTCGAGAAACGCTCCACCCTTCAAGAGGAAGAGAGTGCCCAACTCGGGATCGGACACACGCTGCAGCGCGGCAACCACAATCGTCGACGCGATCTGCCACGAAAGCCTGCCGGAGTCGCCGACGCCCAACCGGCCGGCGGCTTGACTCACCCATTGGTTCAGGATATTCACGCTACTGGGTGTGCGGTCTCTCTCGGGAGCGAAGCCAGATCGGGTCGAGTCATCGGCGAGCAAGCTCCCTACGAAAACGAGCAGCGTCCGTCTCCGTGATCGCTCCCCTGCGGCGAGCGGTCGTGATCGCGGTCACCAACAGATTGTGAGGCGTACCGAATTCGATGCACTGACGGATGGCAGTTGCCACCGTCACCGTCGGGATACCTTCCCACCAGCCGACCTCCGGCGCGTCAAGGTCTTCATTGTGGAGTACATATCCTTCACCGCCGTCTCGGCGGATACGCTTCGCCTTCGGCACGGTCAGGTGAATCTGATCCGGATTCACTTCGCAGAGTTCATACACTGCCAAAGCCGTCTCGTGGCTGAGAGCAGCATTGTCGGCGCCGGTCCAGAGGACAGCAAGCATGTAGTCATCACGCTCGGTAACAGGGAGCTGATCAAACCGGTAAACACCATGCGTGACATGACGAAGTTGGTGACGGTTTGCGAGTTTCGCCAACTCGACATTGCTAACGCCGAGTTCACGCGCCATACGCGTAGTGACAAATCCGTACTGTTCGGTTGCGACTTCCCACAAGTCAGCTTGCATAGTCATTTACGATCCTCCTTCCCGCGTCAAAACTATACCGCTTTCGGGATAGTTTTGACATCAAGAGCGGCACAAACCCCGGCGACACCTTCGTAACCATCGCGCACTGCTGGGGCTTCGCCCACATGCCGCTTCGCCGTCGCGTACCGGGAGACTTTCGGCGAGAACCCTGGGCAGACGCTCCGCGGCTGACTCCGGAGGTGTCGAACCCGCCCCGTGACTGTGCGAGCCGGATCACGCGGCGGTGATCCTCTCGGCGCGGATTTCGCGCTCACTGTTTCCCCGGCGGGCGCGGTCTGTTTACCATGTTGCTGTTGTATTCACGGCCGAAGAGCGCTGGGACCCGGCCCAGCGTCTGCTTGCTCGCCTTCCGCCGTGTGGGGACGGGGTGATCGGCATGGTGCTTGCTTTAACGGAGCGGTTCGAGCTGGAAGGCAGACGATACAGCCTCTACGAAGGCGAGCGCTGGCTGTTGTTCCGGGAGCACTCCGGCAGCGCGGTGTGTGTCGGCTCGATCATCAGGTCGGGGCTCGGGTTCATCGTGTCGGCGTGGGCGAAGCCGGGGCCCATGGTCATCGTGCAGACGCTCGAGTCGGCGCTCGAGCAGTTGCTCATCACCGATGCGCCGCTGATCGAAGACGACGAGGAGGACGAGGAGGCTTCTCGATCCCTCGTGACGGGGGTGGAGGCAGCCCGCTCGGGCGTCAGCCTCCTCGATCGGTAGTCACCCGGAACGGTGGTGCCGGGCACTCCGGGCGCCTCGAGCGATGGCAGCGGCGGCGTCCGGCCCGATGGCGGCAAGGATCCTCCTGATGACGCGGACCCCCGCCGCGATCAGGAGCACTGTCACCGCCAGGAACACCCAGCCGATCCATCCGGCACTCGGGGACGGAGCGCTGTCCTGTGTCTGACTCATGATGCCGACTTGCCTCTCCGACGTTGCCTTCTGAGCGGAATGATGCAGCCCGGACGTGCGCGCGGCAACAGCGGATTTCCGCCGAGCCGCCTTGTCGGACCGGAGGACTCTGCGGTATGACGAGCGCATGCCCAGGACGCGCGGACTCCGTCGAGACCTGGTCCCGATCGTCGGCCAGCTCCGCTCCTATCGACGTGCGTGGCTTCGCGGCGACGTGATCGCCGGGGTCACCGTCGCAGCCCTCATCGTCCCGAAGAATCTGGGGTACGCCGGCATCGCCGGCATCCCCTTGCAGAACGGCCTCTACGCGGCCGCTGCCGGCGCGATCCTCTACGCGGTCTTCGGGACGAGCCGGCAGATCTCGATGGGACCCAGCTCCGGTCTCGCGGCGGTCGCGGCCAGCGCCGTGCTCGCGGCGGGCATCACCGGCGAGCAGGACATCGCCTCGTTCGTCGCCGGCATCACCCTCGCCTCCGGCGTCCTGTTCCTCCTGCTGGCCGTCTTCCGGATGGGCTGGATCGCCCAGTTCCTCTCACGGGCAGTGGTCACCGGCTTCCTCTTCGGCGCGGCGATCGACGTCGTGATCGGGGAGCTCCCGAAGCTCACCGGAACCGAGACCAGCGGAGCCAACCCGCTCCAGGAGCTGTGGTCGTGGTTCGGGACGCTGAACGACGTGCACGGGACGACGGCGCTCGTCGGCGTCATCTCCCTCGTCGTCGTCTTCGGACTCCGGGCGATCGCCCCGCGGGTTCCCGGCGCCCTGGTGCTCGTGGTCGGCGGCCTGCTGGCCTCGGCACTGTTCGGCCTCGGAGCCAAGGGTGTTGCGTTGGTCGGGGATGTGCCGCGCGGCTTGCCGGTGCCGCAGCTCCCGAACGGTCAGCAGTTGTGGGACCACGCGGGCACGGTCGCGCTGGCCGCCGTGGCGCTGGTCATGATCGGCTTCTCCCAGACCGCCGGCGACGCGCGCACGTTTGCGGCCAGGCATCGCTATCAGATCGACATCAACCAGGAGTCGGTCGCCCAGTCCGCAGCGAACATCGGCGCGGGTCTGTTCCAGGGGATGCCCGTGTCGACCAGCCTGTCGGCGAGCTCGCTGAACGACCGTTCGGGGGCGAGGACCGGGCTCGCCTCGCTCACCTCGGGCGTGACGGTGCTGCTGACGCTGCTGATCCTCGCGCCGCTGTTCTCCATCCTCCCCAAGGCGGTCCTCGGAGCGCTGATCATCGAAGCCGTCGTCAGCGGCATGATGGACGTCCCGGAGATGCGGCGGCTGTTCCGGGTGAAGAAGGTGGACTTCTGGATCGCCGTCGTCGCACTTCTCGCGACCCTGGTCTTCGGCGTGCTCGCCGGCGTGATCATCGGTATCGGGCTCTCCCTGGCGTGGCTGGTCGCCGTGGCCACGCATCCGGAGATGCCGGCCCTCGGTCGCGAACGGGGCACCCAGGTCTTCCGCGAGCTCGACACGAACCCGGGTGACGAGCGCGTGCCCGGCGTGGCCGTCGTACGGTTCGACGGCGGCCTGTTCTTCGCCACCGCCGATGCGCTCGAGGACCATCTGCGCAGCGTCATCCAGGCGGACCCGGACCTGACCGGGATCGTCCTCGACTGCGGCGGCATCAACTTCATCGACGCCCAGGGCGCCGCCACGCTGGCGGATGTCGTGACCCTGACCCGGGACGCCCGCGTCCGCCTCCGCCTGACTCGGCTGAAGCCGGGCCCGCGGGCCGTGCTCGAGCGCGAAGGAGTGATCGGACTCATCGGTGTCGACCACATCCACGGCAACATCCACCGCGCCGTCGAAGCGGAGCGCAACGATGCCGGACTCTCGTGATCCCGGCGCGCGCCCGGTCATGAATCTGGCCCCTCATCGTCTCGGGTCACGATGCGGGGCCAGTACTCAGACACCATGCCTCCGACATGTGCGCAGGCGCAAGTAGACACGATCGTCCACGTGGATCGTGGTCGCGCAATCCGGATCGGCTCGAGTCGCGGTCACCGATCCGACTGCACCGCGAAGCTCTGCACGCGGTGCGCCTCGATGTCCGGTTCGCGCAGGGCCAGCCCGTGGCCGGGCGCGGAGCGGTCCGGGACGAGCCGGCCGTCACTCAGCGCGGGCAGTCCGTCGAAGAACTGCGCCTCGATGCGCGCGTGGTCGTGGAAGTACTCGACATTGATGGCGGGTCGATCGGCTGCGGCGACCGAGGCGTGCAGCGCCGGGGCGGTGTGAGCGGAGAGCGGCACTCCGAAGGCCGACGCGAGCGAGGCGGCGATCCCGAAGCCCGTGATCCCGCAGCGCGTGGCGTCGGCCTGGAGGACGTCGACGCAGCCGCCGGAGACGAGGTCGCGGAAGTCGGCCGGCGTGTAGGCGTACTCGCCGGCGGCGACGCGGATCGGCGCCGGCATCCGGTCGCGCAGGAGCCGGAGTCCGCGCCGGTCCTGGCTGGACACCGGCTCCTCGAACCAGGTGACGCCCGCCTCCGTGAACAGCTCTGCCAGTCGGAGGGCCTGCTTGCGCTCGTACGCCCCATTGGCGTCGACGAAGAGCTCGACAGCGGAGCCGATCGCCTCGCGGGCCAGAGCCACCCGACGCGGATCGTCGGCCGGGTCGGAGCCGACCTTCATCTTCACCGAGCGGAAGCCCTGGGCGGCCCACGACCCCAGCTGGTCGGTCAGCTCGTCGTCGGTGTAGTCCGTGAAACCTCCGCTGCCGTAGGCCTCGACGCTCGCGTGCGCCCCGCCCAGAAGCTGGGTCAACGACGTGTCGCACAGGCGGGCTTTCAGATCGTGGAGCGCGATGTCGACGGCCGCGATCGCGCCGGCACTCACGCCCGCCCAGCCGATGTTGCGGGTGGCCCGCGCCATCTCCCAGTACAGGCGCTCGGTGTCGAACGGGTCCGCGTTCTCGATGACGGCCCAGAGCACATCCTGGACGATCTGGAGGCTTGCGGGTGACGTGTACGCGTAGCCGAGCCCGGTGGCGCCGCCCGTCTCCAGGGTGACCACCAGGATGCCGGTGCTGTCCCAGCGGATGGTCCCGTCGCTCTCCGGCCGCTTCCGGTCCTCGGTCGCGGTGGGCACGACGAAGGCGTCGGCCCGGATCGACCTGACCCGTTCCGGCCCGCTATCGTGCATCGCCGTCCCCGTCGCCGGGCTTGCCGCGGTGGAGCGCGCCCTTCACCCGCTCGACGCCTTCGGTGATGAGCGACGTCGCCGAGTCCTTGATCGCGCCGAGCCCGTCCGGGTCGCCCTTCAGCAGCGCGAGGCCGGTGTTCTTCGCGAACTCGAGCGTGATGTGGGGTGGCAGCGGCGGCACGTTCTTGCTGGTGTGCGCATCGATGAGCGTCACCCCGGGATGCGCGAGGGCGGCATCCCAGGCCGCCTCGATCTGGTCGTCCGAGGTGACCGTGATGCCCTGGAAGCCGAGGAGCTGCGCCCAGCCCGCGTAGTCGACCGATTCGACGTCCTGGGAGGTCGACCAGACCGGATTGGCGTCCTCCGTGCGCATCTCCCACGACACCTGGGTGAGGTCGTCGTTGTGCAGCACCAGCACGACGAAGGTCGGGTTCGACCACCGCGACAGATACTTCTTGATCGTGATCAGCTCGTTCATCCCGAGCATCTGGAACGCGCCGTCGCCGATCGTGCACACGACCGTGCGGTCCGGGAAGGCGAACTTCGCCGCCTCCGCGTACGGCATCGCGGCGAGCATGGTCGCCAGCCGGCCGGAGAGGTCGCCGCGCATCCCGTCGCGCAGCCGGATGTACTGGCCGTACCAGTCGGCGGTGGTCCCGGCGTCGGCGGTGACGATCGCGCCGGCCGGGAGGCGCTTGTTCAGCTCGTGGTAGACCCGGCGCGGGTTCACGCCGTCGTCGTAGTGCTGCTCGGCCTGCGCGGCGAGCTCGTCGTCCCACTCCCGCATGCCGGAGGCCGCCTTCTCCTGCCAGGACAGGTCGGCCTTCTGCGTCAGCAGCGGGAGGAGCCCGGCCAGCGTCGTCTTCACGTCGCCCCAGATGCTCACGTCGGTGGGGTAGCGCAGCCCGAGCTGCTCGGGCCGCAGGTCGATCTGCACCGCCTTGGCCTGCCCGGTCTTCGGCAGGAACTGGCCGTACGGATAATTGGTGCCGAGCAGGACGAGGGTGTCGCAGTCCTGCATCTGGTCGTAGCTGGGCCGCGAGCCGAGCAGGCCGAGCTGCTGGGTGTGGAACGGCACGTCGCCCGGCACGACCTGCTTGCCGCGCAGCGTCGTCATGACGCCGGCGCCGGTCAGGCGCGCGGCCGCGAGGACCTCCTCCGTCGCGCCGACCGCGCCGTGCCCGACCAGGAAGGTCACCCGCTCGCCGGCGTTGATGATGTCGGCGGCCGCCCGGAGCTGCTCCGCGGGCGGCGCGATGGCGGTCGACGGCGGCACGGCGCTCGACCGTGACACCCACATCTCCGCGCCGGGTTCCGCCATCTCCATCCCCTGCACGTCGTGCGGCAGGATGACCACGCACGGCTGCTTGCGGGTGATCGCCGTGCGGAAAGCGGTGTCGATCACGGCCTGCGCCTGTTCCGGCGACACGATCGTCTGCACGTACTCCGCGACGTCGGAGAAGGTCTGCTCCAGCTTGCTCTCCTGCTGGTTGAAGGTGCCGAAGGAGTTGAGCCCCTGCTGGCCGACGATCGCGACCACCGGCTGGTTGTCCATCTTCGCGTCGTAGAGGCCGTTCATCAGGTGGAACCCGCCGGGGCTGGAGGTCGCGATGCAGACGCCGACCTCGCCGGTGAATTTGGCGTGCGCCGTCGCCATCAGAGCGCAGATCTCCTCGTGCGTGGGCCGGATGTACTCCAGCCCCTCGCCCGCGCGCTCGGCCTTGCCGAGCATTCCGTCGAACTCGCCGATGCCGTCGCCGGGGAAGGCGAACACCCGCCGCACGCCCCACTCCCGAAGCCGTCCGATCACGAACTCGCTGACTGTCGTCGCCATTTGTCGTACCTCTTTCACTTCTGCCGATGCCGGCTTTCAGTTCTCCGGATGCCGGATGAGACGGTCCGCCGCGCGTGCGGCGACCGCCACGATGGTGAGCGCGGGGTTGGCGCTGCCCTGGGTCGGCAGCACGCTCCCGTCGGTGATGAGCAGGTTGGGCACGGCGAACGACCGGCAGTCCGCGTCGACGACTCCCTGCGTTTCGTCCGCGCCCATGCGTGCGCCGCCGACCAGGTGGGCGTAGCGCTGCACGGTCATGGTCTCCTGGGCGCCCGCGGCCTCCAGGATGCGCTCCATCGTCGCCTGCGCGGCCTTCGCCAGCGCGCGGTCGTTGTCGCACTGCGAGTAGGAGAAGTGGGCGATCGGGAGGCCGTAGCGGTCCTTCTCGTCGGCCAGCGTGACGCGGTTCTCGGCCCGCGGCAGGAACTCGCAGAGCGCCCCGAGGCACGCCCAGTGCACGTAGTCGGTCATGTAGCGGCGCAGGTCCGCACCCCAGTGGCCCTGCGCCATGACGTGCTCCGCCCAGGTGATCGGCAGCGGTGAGACGGTCTGGATGGAGTACCCGCGCTTGTAGGGCTTGGCCGGGTCCGTCTCGTAGAACTCCTCCGTGCTCACCTCGGGTGGCGGCGCCTTCCACATCCGGATCTCCTGCTCGAACCGGCCCGCGGTCTGCGGCGCGCCCTGCACCATCAGGTAGCGGCCGACCAGGTCGAAGTCGTTGCACAGTCCGTCCGGGAAACGCGCCGACGCCGAGTTGAGCAGCAGCCGCGGCGTCTCGATGGAGTACCCGGCGATCGCGACCATCCTGGCCTTCTGGAACCGCGGGACGCCGTCCTTCACGTAGTGCACGCCCGTCGCCCGGCCGGTGGACTGGTCGACCTCGATGGAGGTCACCATGCTGTCGGCCCGGACCTCGGCGCCGTGCGCGAGCGCGTCCGGGATGTGGGTGATGAGCGGCGACGCCTTGGCGTTGACCTTGCAGCCCTGCAGGCAGAACCCGCGGTAGATGCAGTGCGGCCGGTGCCCGAAGCGCCCGTTCGGGATGGCCACCGGCCCGACCTTCGCCTCGATGCCCGCCGCGAGCGCGCCGCGCAGGAAGGTCTCCCCGTTGCCCGACACCGGATGCGGCCGGTGCGGGTAGCGGTGCGGGTCGCCCCACGGCCAGTCCTCGCCCGCGACCGGGAGCTCGTTCTCGATGTCGTCGTAGAACGGCGCGAGCTCGGGGTACTCCAGCGGCCAGTCCGCCCCGACGCCGTCGCCGCTGAGGGTGTGGAAGTCGCTCGGGTGGAAGCGCGGCACGTACCCGGCATAGTGCACCATCGAGCCGCCGACGCCGCGGCCGGAGTTGTTCGAGCCGAGCGGCACCGGGTCGTCGCCGCCGATCTGCCGCGGCTCGGTCCAATAGAGGTGGTGGGAGCCGGCCTCGTCGCTCACCCAGTCGCGCGCCGGGTCCCAGAACGGGCCGGCGTCGAAGGCGACGGCGTTCCAGCCGGCGCGCGCCAGGCGCTGCAGCAGCACGGAGCCTCCTGCCCCGCAGCCGACGATCGCGATGTCGACCTCGTCGCTGTCGGCGAAGCGGCGCATCTGCTCGGCGAGCCGGGGCTCGACCTCCGAGCCGTCCGGCGTCAGCAGCCAGGCGGAGTCGTTGCGGTCGCGGACCGTACTCATTGCGACGCCCCGCTCTGGGGGAGGTCGTCCGGTCGCGCGTCCGCGACCTCGAACGGCTCGCGGCGGTCCACGCCGAGGTTCTTGTAGCCGCGCGGGTAGGCCGGCCCGGCGAAGCCGATCTCATCCCAGGCCGCGGGATGGCTGTAGAACGCCGTGCACGCGTACCGCGTCCACAGGCTCCAGATGCGCGAACGGTGGAAGCCGCGCCATTCGCCCTCACCGCCGGTGATGCCCGAGAGGAGGTCGAGCTGCTGCTCCTCGCCGCACTGCGCGAAGGCACAGCCGTGAACGGCGTGGGCGTCGGCGTCGAGGGCGGCGAGGCTCGTCCTCCACACCTCCCCGTCGTCGGCCATCGAGTCGTAGTGCCAGCCGTCGGTCTCCTTCCCGGCCAGCCGGGCGTCCACCATCGATGTCACCGGAACGCGGCGGTCCTCGGGATGCTGGTCGAGCAACCGGTCGAACAGGGCGGTCGCGGCCGCTTCCTGCGCCGCGTCGAAGAAGCGGATGTCCGTTGGACGGCCGACGCGCGAGAGCACGACTGAGCGCGTCTCCTCGTCCCAGTGCTTCGCCTGGTCGAGCACGTGGAAGCCGGGGAAGCGCTCGGGGACGTCGTCGCTCAGGTTGCGCGCGGTCACTTCTCCCGCCTCAGGACGGCGGCCAGCAGACCCATCCCGCCGACCAGGGTGACCAGCAGCGGTGCGAGCAGCGGCGGCCCCATCTCCAGGTTGTAGCGGAGGTTCCGCCAGCCGCCGGGCTTCTGCCCGATGCCGCGGGCGTGCAGCCAGACGCCCTGCAGACCGTTCGCCACGATCGTGGCCGAGGCTATCGGGAGCGCCGTCTTCGCGGCCGTCCTGCTGAAGAAGCCCGCCACCCCGGCGACCGCGCCGACCGGACCCAGGATCACGGGGACCCACATCCACCGGTTGCCGAAGCTCGCCTTGTCGTGCTCGAAGTAGATCTCGGCGGCGGTCACCAGGGCGCCCGCGGCCGTCAGCGCCGAGAGCGAGCGCTCGAACCGGCCCGTCTCCACGTTCCTCACCAGGCGGTCGATCCCGACGGCGGCGCTCTGCGCTGGCCGTCGCGCGGCTCGTCTCATCCCTTTTCGCGTTCGTCGCACGCCGGCCTCACTCGCCATCGATCTGTTCGAGCAGCTTCTTGGAGGCGCGCGCGATGTCGTCGTGGTCGTTCTGCGCCGCGCGGCTCTCCAGCGAGATGACGCCGCAGCGATGGACCTTGGCGAAGTCGCCGTAGGGGAAGCTGTAGCGCCCCTTCGTCTCCTCGCTCTTCTCGGAGTCCTCACCGAGGTGCCAGAGCGCGTACTGCTCCCACCCATGCTTCTCGATGTAGGCGTTCTCCTCGTCCGCGCTCGGTGCGTCCTCGCTCCATGCGTCCCGCTCGTCGCGGACCACCGTGCCCTTCCCGACCAGCGAGCGGGCGTGGTCGAGGGCCTTCCGGTTGAGCTTGACGGTCATGGTGGTGCCTTCCTGTTCGTCCCGACGCCTCACCCCGGATGGAATGCCCGGTTGTGCGTGAACGCAAGGGGTTGACCGGATTCGGAGGCAGCGCGGAGCATCGGCGTTGGATCGCACCGTGGACCGCAAGGAGCCCAGATGAGCGAGGTAGACAGTTGAGCCGCATCGAGACGCTGGAGGGCGCCGTCGTCGTCGTGACGGGCGCCAGTGGAGGGGTCGGCCGCGCCGCCGCCGTCGAGTTCGCGCGGCACGGCGCGAACGTCGCGCTGCTGGCCCGCGGCGAGGCGGGGCTGGAGGCCGCGGCCGGCGAGGTGCGCGACGCCGGCGGCCGGGCGCTCACCGTACCGGTCGACGTCGCCGACGCGGACGCCGTCGAGGCCGCCGCCGAGCGCGTCGTGGGCGAGTGGGGCCGCATCGACGTGTGGGTGAACTGCGCGTTCTCGTCCGTCTTCGCGGAGGTCGGCCGGATCACCCCGGACGAGTTCCGCCGGACCACCGAGGTGAGCTACCTCGGCTTCGTCTACGGCACGATGGCCGCACTGCGCCGGATGCGCCCGGCCGGCGGCGGGACCATCGTGCAGATCGGCTCCGCGCTCGCCTACCGCGGCATCCCGCTGCAGTCGGCATACTGCGGCGCCAAGCACGCGATCGTCGGGTTCACCGAGTCGGTGCGCGCCGAGCTGATGCACGACCACAGCGACGTCGCGATCACGATGGTGCACCTGCCTGCCATGAACACCCCGCAGTTCCGCTGGCTGCTGTCCCGCCTCCCGAAGCAGGCGCAGCCGGTGCCGCCGATCTACCAGCCGGAGGTGGCCGCCCGCTCGATCGTCCGTGCCGCTCTGCGGCCGCGGCGGGCGTACTGGGTGGGCGTGTCCACGGTGGAGACCATCATCGGCAACCGGCTGATCCCCGGCCTCCTCGACCGCTACCTCGGCAGGACCGGGTTCGCCTCCCAGCAGACCGACGAGCCGCGGCCCGCCGACCAGCCGGCCAACCTGTGGGAGCCGGCGGACCGGGAGGTCGACCACGGCACGCACGGCCCGTTCGACGACCGGGCGAAGCGGACGAGCGTGCAGGCCTGGGCCTCCCGCAATCGGCGCCCACTCGGCGCCCTCGGCGCGGCGCTCGTCGCAGCCGCTGCGGTGACGGTCGGCGGTCGCGCAGCGCGACGCTGAGCAGTATCCTCGTAGGTGACCCTGGACCCGGTCACCGAGCGCTCGACGCAGAAGCCCAGCGCGGATCATCCGGTTGAACGTGAGGACGGGGATCATGGGATTTCTTCATTACGGACAGTCCGATTTCACGATCAACATCGAAGATCGAACGTTGGCGCACGTGAAAGTCGTGATCCTGACGCTGCTTCGGGAAGGGCAGAGCGTCGCGTTCACCTTCGCTCACCCGACGAGCGACGGGTCGGGCCGGGACACGATCTGGATCACTCCCGCGAGCGAGTTGAGGTTCCAGTTCCTGGGGAGTCGTCCACCGCACCTCAACAGGGAGTGGATCGCGGAGATGCTGCGCGCAGCAGCCGTTCAGCCCGGGCTGCACGTGACGGAGGAGCCCCATGAGGAGACACCCGGGCTCAGCGTCTCTGCGCGTCCCTGATGATCTGCTCGGCGATCACCGAGAGCCGGGTGCCCGAGTTGCGGGCACGCGAACGCATCTGCTCGAACGCCTCTGCGAAGCCGATCCCTTCGAGTTGCGAGAGCACGCCTTTGGCCTGCTCGATGAGCACCCGGCTGTCCAGCGCATGCTGCAGCTGCTCCCGGGCGATGTCGGCGTGCCGCAGGGCCCGCTCCTGGAGGATGCCGATCGTGGCCACATCGGCCAGGGCTTGCGCGGCGGCGGCGTCGTCGGGGGAGAGCGGGCCGGCTTGGTCTCGGAACAGGTTCAGCGAGCCGATGGTGTCGTTGCGCAGCCGGAGCGGGATGGCGTGCATCGATCGATAGCCGACGCCGGAGGATTCCGCGGCGAAGCGCGGCCACCGCGCGTAAGAGGCCGCGATGTCGTCGACGGTCACCAGCCGACCGGTCTGATACGCATCCACGCAGGGGCCCTCGTCCGCCTCGAGTTGAAGCAGGCTGATCAGCTGACTCCGCTCGCTCGTCGACGCGACCACTTGGAGCGTCCCGGTCGAATCCGGGAGGAGGATGCCGGCGTCGGTCGCGTCGAGGATCAGGGCGCAGCGTTCCACGAGGGTGTGCAGGAGATCGACGATGTCGTACCCGATCACCAGGGTGTCCGCCAACTCGACGAACGTCTGGAGAAGCTGTTGTTCTCTGCCTGTGGAGCTCGCCATCCTCCCAATTTACAACCGTGTGTCAGAGCTCGAAGGTGATCTTCCGGTCGATGATCCGGGTGGCGATCTCGCGCACCGGGAGGCCTTCGGCGAAGGCGCGGGCGCGGATGAGCAGGAGGGCGTCGGCAGGGCTGACCTTCGCTTGCGCGATGACCATCCCGGTCGCCTGGTGGACTTCGCGGCGCGAGTAGGGGCTCTCCGTGACGTGTCCGCCTTCCTCCGCCGGGCGACGTGCCACGGCCTGACTGAGGACCTGCATGGCCGCGACGCCGGCCAGCGTCTCGGCGTGGCCGATGTCCGCAGCGGTCAGGGGTCTCGAGGTGTCCAGATACAGGTCGACGGCGCCGATCCCGAGGGCGCCGACGCTGAGCGGGAAGGCGAACACCGAGTGGATTCCGGACGAGGCGATCGCGCTGGACAGACTCGGCCACGCGGAGTCCGGCGAACCCGCGGTGATGAGGACGGGGGAGCGGGTGCTCAGCGCCTGCCAGCAGGGGCCCTCGCCCAGATCGATCTGGAGCTCGTCGAGGCGGGCAGCGAGAGCGTCGGTCGCGCACACGGTCTCCACGTCGAACGGGTCCTGCAGCGTGGAGATCGCAGCGCGCGCGATGGGCAGCGACTCCAGGAACGGCTGGCACAGCGTCGGCGGAGCAGATCGGTCGAGAACCATCTCTCACCAGCCCTTTCGCCTGCGCATGCCCGGTTTCGCGATGCGGCCTGGGTCCAGGACTGCGTCCACTCCCACAGTACTCCGCACTGGCGTAGGTGCTGCTCGCGCGTACGCTGGCAGTACGTCGTCCTGGACCCTGACGTCATGAGCGTGAATGGGCGTGACGATGTCCGAGGTGTCCGAGAGTCGGCCGAGATCAGCAGCGGCCGGCAACGAGTACACAGCGCTGGCCTCCGTGATCAGGGAGTCCGGCCTGCTCCGGCGGCGATACGGGTATTACTGGACGAAGATCGTGCTGGTGCCTGTGCTCACCGGCGCGCTGGTGCTCGGCTTCGTGCTGGTGGGCGACAGCTGGTGGCAGCTGTTCACCGCCGTGCTCTTCGCCTTCCTGTTCACGCAGATCGCCTTCCTGGGTCATGACAGCGCGCATCGCCAGATCTTCCGCTCCGGCCGCTGGAACGACTGGGTGAGCCTGGTGGTCGGCGACCTGTTCGTCGGGATGAGCTACGGCTGGTGGCAGCACAAGCACACCCGCCACCACGCCAACCCCAACCAGGTGGGCGCCGACCCGGACCTCGAGCTCCCGGTGATCGCGTTCACCCCGGGGCAGGTGGCCACGCGCCCGGCCCCGCTGCGCTGGCTCCTCGGCCACCAGGGCTGGTTCTTCTTCCCGATCCTGCTGCTCGAGGGGCTGTCGCTGCACGCCTCCAGCGTCCGGCGCGTCCTCCAACGGGAGCCCGTCAAGCACCGTCCGGTGGAGATCGCGTTCCTGTCCGTCCGGATCGTCGGCTACCTGGCGCTGGTGCTGTGGGTCCTCTCTCCCGGCAAGGCGGCCGTCTTCCTGGCCATCCAGCTCGGCCTGTTCGGCTTCTACATGGGCATGTCGTTCGCCCCGAACCACAAGGGCATGCCGCTGGTGCCTCACGACGCCCGCCTCGACTTCCTGCGCAGGCAGGTGCTGATGAGCCGCAACATCCGCGGCAACCGGATGCTGGACTTCATGATGGGCGGCCTCAACTACCAGATCGAGCACCACCTGTTCCCGTCGATGCCGCGCCCGCACCTGAGACGTGCCGCGCCCACCATCCGCGACTACTGCCGCGAGCACGGCGTCCCGTACACGGAGACCGGCTTGCTGGCCTCCTACGCGATCGTGACCCGGCACATCAACCGCGTCGGTCTGGGCGACTCGGATCCGTTCAGCTGTCCGTTGCTGGAACTGCGCCAGACCCCCGCAACGACGGTGCCGCCCGCTGCGACGGTGCCGCCCGCCGAGCCCCCGCAGTGCTCTCGCGCGGGATCAGTTGATGGGGGGCGATGAACTCCTGCGCGTCCAGCGTCGGGTCGTCGATGCGGCCGGCGAGCCGTTTGACCGCGGTGCGGGCGATGAACGGGATGTCGAGTGAGACGGTGCTGAGGGAGGGGCGCGAGTACCGGCCCTCCTCGATGTCGTCGATCCCGATCACCGCGATGTCTTCCGGCACCCGTAGCCCGGCGTCGAAGACGGCGCGGACGGCGCCCATCGCGAGGAGGTCGGAGTAGCAGAAGATCGCGTCGGGGCGACGGTCCTGCGCGATGAGCGCGGCGGCGGCAGCGTAGCCATCCGCGCGCCCGTAGTGCGGCGCCGTCATCTGGAGGGCCTCGACCGGCTGGCGTCCGTGCTCCTCGAGCGCGAGCTGGAACCCCTTGGTGCGCTGGAGCGGGGTGGCGTACTCCTCTTTCGGCTGGGCGCCGATCGCGGCGATGCGGGTGCGGCCGCTCTCCAGGAGGTGCGTGGTGGCGTCGTGGGCGGCCTGGACGTTGTCGATCGCCACGTGATCGAACCGGCCGTCGAAGACGTGCTCGCCGAGCAGGATGATCGGCAGCTCCTCCGAAGCCTCGACGTCGTCGAGCTCGTCCCGCGTCGCGAGCGGCGCGAACAGCATCCCGTCGAAGAGGTTGCGCCGGCCTCCGCCACGCAGCAGCTGGCGTTCGCGCTCGTGGTCGTGCCCGGTCTGGTCGATCATGACCTGGAACCCGAGCGCGTCCGCCTCGTCGATCACGGCGCGCGCGAGCTCGCTGAAGAACGGGACGTCGATCTCCGGCACGACCAGGGAGAGCAGGCCGGTCTTGCCTGTGCGGAGGGTGCGGGCGACCGGGTTCGGGACGTAGCCGAGCTCGTCGATGGCGCGCATCACCCGCGTGCGCATCTTCTCGCTCACGTGCTCGTATCCGCTGACCACGTTGGACACCGTGCGCACGGACACCTGCGCTCGATCGGCGACATCGCGCAACGTCGCGGGCATGGCTCTCCTCTCGCAGTTTCCACATCCTATCGTTTGCAACGATTGCAAATGTGGGTTATGGTTTGCATACGTTGGCAAACCCACCGCGACGAGCGGATCCCCCCGGCCGACGTATCGTCGATCCTGCACAAAGGAGTGTCATGAAGCTCACACCCCGCAACGCCCGCGGCGCTGCTGTCCGCGTCGCGGCCGTGGCCACCGCGGCGCTCATCGCCGTCGGCCTGAGCGGCTGCGGCCCGGAGATCGGCTCCGGCAGCGCCTCCACCTCCACGTCCGACACCTCGGTCCTGAAGGCCCCCACCGCGAGCTCGCCGAAGGGCACCATCACCATCTGGGACCGCTCCGGCGACCTGTTCAAGGTGTTCGACGCCGCGATCAAGGACTTCAACAAGGTCTACCCGGGCATCACCGTCAAGCACGAGGCCGTCGACATCGACAACAAGCTTCAGAACACGCTCATCACCGGCACCGACGTGCCGGACGGGGTGTTCCTCGACGACGCCAAGGTCGGCGGCTACGTCGACTACCTCTGGAACCTCAAGGACGTGCTCGCGCCCTACACGAAGGACATCGCCAAGCAGAAGGTCGATGTCAACACGGTCAAGGGCGGCATCTACGGCGTCCCGTTCGACCTCGACCCCGGCCTCCTGTTCTACAACGCCAAGGCCCTGAGCGCCGCCGGCATCGACCCGAGCGGCATCCGCACCTACGACGACCTGATCGCCGCCGCCAAGAAGTACCAGGCATACAAGCCGGGGGCCAAGCCGATCCACCTGGAGCAGAGCACGTTCCTCGGCCAGCTCCAGCTGGAGATGTACGCGAGCCAGCTCGGCACCAGTCTCGCCGGCCCCGACGGCAAGCTCCGCCTGAACTCCCCGCAGTACACGAAGATCCTGACCTGGCTCGACTCGGTGCAGAAGCAGGGGCTCGGCACGCGCGCCGAGTACCTCAGCCCCAGCGACATCGGAGCCCTCGACTCCAGCAGCGAGGTCTTCTACCCGTGGGCGCAGTGGTTCGACTTCGCGCCGCAGCAGCAGCTGAAGACGACGGTCGGCGACTGGCGCGCCATGTCGCTGCCCGCCTGGTCGAGCGGCGGCGCCCGCAGCGGCGCGATGGGCGGCTCGTCGTTCGTGCTGCCCAAGGACGGTAAGAACTCGCAGCTCGCCTGGCTGTTCTACAAGTTCCTGATGTTCGACAAGGCCGGCTACACCGCCGTCTACGGTTCGAACAGCGTCTACCCGGGAGGTCTCAACACCTCCGTCCCCGCCTACCAGCCCGCAGCGAACCCGGCGAAGCCGCTGTTCCAGCCGATCCCGGCGATGGGCGACCAGGACCTGTGGAGCACGGCGATCAAGGCGGGCAAGCAGATCCCGGGCGGCGCTCCCATCCCGTCCTGGTGGACCGGGGCCGTTGACTACCTCGGCAACGACCTCCAGAAGATGCTCGACGGGACGATGACGCCCAAGCAGGTGCTCGACCAGTCGTCGACGGACATCCAGACCAACCTGATCGACCGCAAGTAGCGGCCGGACCGACCCCTCCGCCGAACGCGCACCACGAGGACATGACGTGACGACCACACTGACAGCACCGCCGGCGACCGGCCTCGGCAGAACGCGCCGTGGGCGCGGGCTGCCCTGGCGGCGCCGGCTCGCCCCCTACCTGTTCGTGCTCCCGTTCGTCGCGATCTTCCTCGCGTTCAGTGTCTACCCGCTCGTCTTCACCCTGCGCCTGAGCTTCACGGACTGGCACGGAGCGGGCGCGGCGGAGTGGGTCGGTCTCGGCAACTACGCCTACCTCCTCGGCAGCCCCGACTTCTGGTCGTCGCTGGCGAACTCCGGGATCCTCTGGCTGCTGATCGTCCCGGTGCAGCTCGTCGTCTCCGTGGTCATCGCCGTGCTGCTGAACACCTCGAGGCTCCGGCTGCGCGGGTTCTACCGGGTGGCGTTCATCGTCCCGTTCGTCACGCCGCTCGTCGCCGTGGCGCAGATCTGGATCGTGCTGTTCGACCAGAACTACGGTGCGGTGAACGCCGTGCTCGGCGCGGTCGGCCTGCCGCACATCGGCTGGCTGGTGACGAGCGCCTGGGCGAAGCCGACCCTCGCGCTCCTGTTCCTCTGGAAGACCACCGGGTTCGTCGTCATCATCCTGTTGTCCGGCCTCCAGTCGATCGACGGCAGCCTCTACGAGGCCGGATCCCTCGACGGCGCCGGCCGGATCCGGCAGCTCTGGAGCATCACGGTGCCGCTGCTGCGCCGCTCGCTGATGTTCTGCGTGGTGCTGCAGACCCTCGCGGTGTTCCAGATGTTCGCCGAGCCGTACGTGGTGACCCAGGGAGGCCCCTACGGGTCGACCACCACCGCCGGGCTCTACCTCTACAACCACATCACCCGGGCGGACCTGGGCACGGGAGCGGCCAACTCGTTCCTCCTCGTGATCGTCGTCATGGCGCTCTCGCTCGTGTTCGTCCGCCTCCTCCGAGCCAAGGACTGACCGATGGCCGACCTCGATATCCGCAGCGCGCCGGCGCACACCGCCCCCACGTCCGAGCGCACTGCTCCCGCGACGCCCGATCCGGGATCCCCTGCTCGTCCCCGGCGGACGCGCAGCCTCCACCTCGGCTCGCATGTGTTCCTGCTCGTGCTGACGGTGGCGTTCCTCGCGCCGGTCGCGTGGGCGATCCTCTCGTCGTTCAAGCCTGCGGCGGAGATCATCCGCGATCCGCTCGGCTTCTCCGGCTTCACCCTCGACAACTTCCGCGGCATGATCCAGGACGTCCCGATCGGTTCCGGGTTCCTCAACACCGGGATCGTGCTGCTCGTGAAGGGCGCGATCACGCTCTTCTTCGCGCCGCTCGCCGCGTACGCCTTCGCGAAGTACGACTTCCGCGGCAAGAACCTGATCTTCGGCGCGGTGCTGCTGACCTTGATGCTGCCGACGATCGTCCTCATCATCCCGCTGCTGCTGGAGATGAAGGAGCTCGGCTGGGTGAACACCTACCAGGCGCTCATCCTCCCCGGCTCCGTCGACGCGTTCGCGATCTTCTGGATGCGGCAGGTCATCGCCGCCGTGCCCGACGAGCTGCTCGACGCCGCCAGGGTCGACGGCTGCAGCGAGTTCGGGATCTTCTGGCGGGTGATCGTGCCCGTCATCCGCCCGGGCCTGGCCGGCCTTGCGGTGCTGACGATCATGAACATCTACAACGACTTCGTCTGGCCGGTCGTCATTGCGAGCTCCAGCCGGATGGCCACCCTCCAGGTGGTCCTGTCGACGCTGGCCCAGAACATCTCGGGCAACAAGATCGGCGCGGACTACGCGACCGTCACCGGCGAGCTGCTCGCCGCGGCGACCGTCGCGCTCATCCCCCTCCTCATCCTGTTCATCGTGCTGCAGAAGCACTTCATCAACGGCATCCTCGCCGGAAGCGTAAAGGGCTGACTCCATGACCATCGCAGAACCCGCTATCGACCTCGGCGGCACTGTCGACCTCGGCGCTGTCACCGACGTCGATGTTCCGAGGCCGGAGTACCCGCGCCCCGACCGCGACCGGTCGGCCGCCTGGCTGAGCCTCAACGGTCGCTGGAGCTTCGAGGGCGACGAGCGCACCCCCGACGAGATCGTGGTGCCGTTCGCCTGGGAGACCGAGGCCTCCGGAGTGCAGCGCACCTGGCTCGAGCACGCCGTGTACCGGCGCACGATTGTCGCCCCGGCCGAATGGGCGGGACGCCGGATCGTGCTGTGCTTCGGCGCCGTGCACCACCACGCGGTGGTGTCGATCGACGGCGTGGAGGTGGGCCGTCACTCCGGCGGGCACAGCTCGTTCGAGTTCGACGTCACCGGGCTGCTGGCGCCGGGCGGTTCCGCCGAACTGCGGGTGGAGGTCGACGCGCCCGCGGACAAGCGCGCCCTGCCGCACGGCAAGCAGCGCTCCATCCCGCGCGACGACTATGACGGCGTCGCCTTCACGCCCACCTCCGGCATCTGGCAGAGTGTCTGGCTGGAGGCACGAGGCGGCAGCTACGTCGCGGACGTCTCGGTGCGCGGCGACTCGCTCACCGGCTTCGACCTGGAGGGCGCCATCGCCGGCGACCCGGCGGACGGCCTCCGCCTGGTGGCCGAGGTCGCGGGGAGCCGTCTTGAGCTGCCCATCGCCGGCGGCCGCTTCCGTGGCCGCATCGAGCTCCCGGCCCCGCGACTCTGGAGCCCGGACGACCCGCACCTCTACGCGATCGAGCTCACCCTGGGGGAGGGCGACGCCGCCGAGCGGCTGGCCGTCACCGGCGGTCTGCGGCGAATCGAGACCCGCGGCGAAGCGCTCTATCTCAACGGCGAGCGCTTCTACCTGCGCGGGGTGCTCGACCAGGGCTACTGGCCGCGCACCGGCCTCACCGCACCGGACGCCGACGCGCTGGTCCGCGACATCGAGCTCGCCCGGGAACTGGGCTTCAACCTGGTGCGCAAGCACCTCAAGTTCGAGGAGCCGCTCTGGCTCGACTACGCCGACCGCACCGGCATGCTGGTGTGGGCCGAGCCGCCGTGCCCCAGCCGGTTCAGCACGGAGGCCGCCGAGGCGTTCGAGGCGCAACTCCCCGAGCTGGTCTCCCGCGACGGAAACCACCCGTCGATCATCGTCTGGGGTCTCTACAACGAGGAGTGGGGGCTGGACTGGGACATCCCCGGCAGCCCCGAGCGCGCGGCCGCGGCCGTGCACGCCTACGAGACGATGCGGGCGCTGGACGACACCCGCCCGATCGTGGAGAACTCCGGCTGGGCGCACGTCCGCACCGACCTCGTCGACTGGCACTACTACGACGAGAACCCGGCGAACTGGGCGCGCAACCTGGCTGAGCTGGCCGCGGGGGAGCGCGAGACGTTCGAGGTCAAGCTCGGCCCCGACTTCATCGTCGACAAGTCCTTCTACGGCTCGCCGGACTTCCCCCGCACCGGCGTCCCCATCCTCAACAGCGAGTTCGGCGCGGGCTTCACCAGCCTGGAGCGCGCCTGGCACGTCCGCTGGCAGACCCAGGAGATCCGCCGCCACGACCGCTTCGCCGGCTACGTCTACACCGAGCTCACCGATGTCGAGCACGAGATGGCCGGCCTGCTCGACGCCGACCGCCGCCGCAAGGACCTCGGCGGCCTGAACCCCGCGGACTCTTTCGGCCCTACGGTGCTGGTCGTGGATGTGGTGCCGGCCCACGCCGGCGCAGACATCCCGGTGCCCGTGGAGCCGTTGACGGTGTCCGTGCATGTGTCGCACCTCGGCCTGACCGAGGTCGAAGGTGTGGTGCACGCGGCCTGGGGCGCTGCGGGGTCGGCGCGATCGGGCGGGGCAGGCGCTGCTGCGTCCGCTCCGGTCGCCGCGGCACCGTACCGCCTCAGTGACGCCGCCGTGCTGACGGTGCCGGCGCCTGACGGCCCGGCCAGGCTGCACCTGTGGCTGACCGTCCACGGGCGGACGATGGCGCGGACCTTCGTGGACGCGGCTCCGATCGAGCAGCCGAATCGTCGCGGGTCGCGACCTTCCTGACGGAGCTCTGGCGAACCCCGTGGAGCACCGGCTGCGCGAGGGCGGAGCCGACCCCTGGCTGCCGGTGATCGCCTGTGTCCGGCTCAGGAGGCCAGGCTGGCGACGAGGTTGACCGTCGCCGCGATGATGACGGCGCCGAACAAATAGGACAGCAGCATGTGCCGCAGGATCGCGGCGCGGATCCGCTGGTCGGAGATGTCGGTGTCGGAGACCTGGAAGGTCATCCCGACGGTGAACGCCAGGTAGGCGAAGTCGAGGTAGCGGGGCGGGGTGTCCTCGTTGAAGTCGATCCCGTGCCTCCTGCTGCCGGCAGGCTCGTTGTAGTAGAGGACCGCGTACCGCAGCGTGTAGAGCGTGTGGACGAAGAACCACGACAGGGCGACGGAGGCCACACCGAGAGCGGCGATCAGGTCCTTCCCCGGCGCGGAGGCGTTCTTGATCTGACCGAGCAGCAGCACCAGCGCGGCGAGGCTGGCGATCGAGGCGATGAGCAGCAGGGTGTCGCTCGTCGTCTTGGACGGGTCCTCCGCCGCTGCGTGCCGCCCGGTCTCGGAGCCGCCCATCCGGGAGATGGTGACCCAGACCCAGGTGATGTAGACCGCGCACGCGACGGCCCAGCCCACTGCTGCGGCGTACGCCCACTGGCCGAACAGTGCCGTCACCGCTGCGGCGACGACACCGGCGGCGATCATGGTGGCGATGCGGATCCCGGAGATGTGCCGCGACGCCTGTTTGTCTGCGTTCATGCCACAGACGCTCCCACCACGAGGGCGCGCTTCCCAGGTCCCTGAGCAGGTCTTCATCAACTCCGGCCGGAGCGTACCGTGCGCAGCATGTTCGAGGGATTCGTGGAGGAGGACGTCACTGTCGGCGAGGTCCGCATCCACGTGCGGCACGGTGGCCGCGGCCCGGCGGTCGTCCTGCTGCACGGGCACCCGCGAACGGGGTCGACCTGGCATCGTGTCGCTCCCCTTCTCATCAGCCGCGGATTCCGGGTTGTCGTACCCGATCTGCGCGGGTACGGCCGCTCCTCCGCCCCGGACCCGCGGCGGGACCATTCGCAGGCCTCGAAGCGTGCGATGGCCGATGACGTGCTGGAACTGATGCGGACCCTCGGGCACGAGCGCTTTCTGGTGGTCGGTCACGACCGCGGCAGTTATGTCGCCTTCCGCCTGGCGATGGACCACCCGGAGTCGGTGGGCGCTGTCGCACTCCTGGACTGCATCCCGATCGTGGAGCATCTGGAGCGGATCACGCCGGAGTTCGCGGTCGCGTGGTATCACTGGTTCTTCTTCGCGCAGCCGGAGACTCCCGAGCGCGTGATCATGGCCGACCCGGACGCTTGGTACGGCGGCGACCCGGAGCTGATGGGCCGAGAGAACTTCGCTGAGCGCCGGAGAGCAATTCACGACCCGCGTGTCGTACGGGCCATGCTGGAGGACTACCGCGCGGGGCTCGGCGTGGACGCTGCAGCGGAGATCGCCGATCGCGCAGCCGCCCGCCGGATCACTCGGCCGCTGCTGGTCCTGTGGTCGGCTCGGGACGACCTGGAGACGCTGTTCGGCGACCCGCTGGGGATCTGGAGCGACTGGGCGGACACGGTGTCGGGCGGTCCGGTCCAGTCCGGTCATCACATGGCGGAGGAGGCTCCACAGGAGCTGTCGGCCGCGCTGGTCGAGTTCTTCGCTCCGACCACGGCCGGATGACCCGAAGCGCGGGATCCGCACCACGATTCGGCGGCAGGTCAACCCGCTGGCCGGTTGCGGGAGCCGAGCCTAGGTTCGCGCTGAACACGGACCGAAGGAGGGCCCACTGTGGCTACGACATCCAAGACCCCTGGCACGGCGACGAAAGCAGCGGCCGCGCCCCGAACGACGCGCGCGAAAGGTGCGGCGCCGGGCGAGCACGAGACCCGGCGCGAGAACGCGGAGAACGGGTTCGTCGCCTCGACGTCGCTGGCGGCCGACCTCCAACGGGTCCAGGTCGACCTGATCGAACTGTCCCTGCAGGGCAAGCAGGCGCACTGGAACATCGTCGGCCGCAACTTCCGCGACCTGCACCTGCAACTGGACGAGATCGTGGAGGCCGCGCGCGAGTTCAGCGACGCGGTGGGCGAGCGGCTGCGCGCGCTGCACGCGACCACCGACGGCCGGTCGCGGACGGTGGCGGAGACGACTGCGCTCGCGCAGTTCCCCAACGGCGAGATCGACACTTCCGACGCCGTCGACCTCATCACGGATCGGCTCGAGACCGTCGTGCGCACGATGCGCTCCGTGCACGACGAGGTCGACGCGGAGGACCCGACGTCCGCGGACCTGCTGCACCAGATCATCGACCGGCTGGAGCAGCTCGCGTGGATGGTCAGCGCGGAGAACCGGCGGCCGGCTGTCAAGTGAGCAGAACCGGCTGCGGGCGCGCCCTCGAAAGGGGCGCGCCCGCGGCTCTATCAGGTCCCGGTACTCATGGCGTCGGCATCCCACCCGTCACCGTGAGCGTCTCGCCCACCACATAGCTCGACTCCGGCGAGGCCAGGAACACGTACGCCGGCGCCAGTTCGGCGGGCTGCCCCGGCCGGCCGAGCGGGGTCTGCGACCCGAAGTCGGGCAGCTTCTCGGGAGGCTGGCCCGCGCTGACCTGCAGCGGCGTCCACACCGGCCCCGGCGCGACCGCGTTCACCCGGATGCCCTTCGGCGCGAGCTGCTGGCCCAGCGCCTTGGTGAAGGTGTTGATGGCGGCTTTGGTGGTGGCGTAGTCCACCAGCAGCTCACTCGGCAGGTAGGCCTGCACAGAGGTCGTGTTGATGATCGTCGCCCCGGCGGGCAGGTGCGGCAGCGCCGACTTGGTGAGCCAGAACATCGCGTAGACGTTCGTCTTCATCGTCTCGTCGAACTGCTCGTCCGGGAGGTCGGCCAGGTCGGTGCAGAACAGCTGCTTGCCGGCGTTGTTGACCAGGATGTCGAGGCCGCCGAACTCGTCGACCGCCCGGCGCACGACCTCGTCGCAGAAGGGCCGGTCGGTCAGATCGCCCGGGAGCAGCAGCGCGGTCCGGTTGGCGGCGCGGATCTGCTCGGCGACCGCCTGGGCATCCACCTCCTCCTCCGGCAAGTAGACGATCGCGACATCGGCGCCCTCCCGCGCGAACGCGATGGCGACGGCCGCGCCGATCCCGGAGTCGCCTCCGGTCACGATTGCCTTGCGGCCGTTCAGCCGCCCCGAACCGACGTAGCTGGCCTCGCCGTGGTCGGCGGGCGGCTCGAGCTCGTTGTCGCGCCCGGGCTCGCGGACCTGGGTCTCCGGCGGGTGGATGTGCGGGTAGCGGTCGACGGGGTTGTCGAATTGGTACTGGCTCTCAGGCATGCGCGTTCCTCTCGGGTCGCCCGGCGAAGGCGTCGTGCGGTCCCGTGTAGACGACGGCCTTCATGCTTCCTCCCGGGTGTTCTCAGGGTTGTCGGATTCGCTGCGGACGCTACGCGGCCGGGGACGCGGGCATACCGGGTTGTCTGCTCGGAGACCCGCGGGTACCGTGCGGCCGTCGGCCACGAAGTCGGAGCACACGCCGACGGACACACACGTTGCCTGAGCACAAGGGGGTTGAACACCGGCCCTCCTGACCCGATCGTGGCGATCATGGAGAACACCCGGATCGCTGACTTCCGGTGTTCACGCACCCCGCAGCCGGCGCCCCAGGCGCTGATCGTCGCATGATGACGGCACAGACGACGACCCAGGGGCTCGGGCTCGACGCCTACCTCGACGCCGCGGCGCAGTGCGGAGGCGCCGTCGCTCCGCTGCTGGAGGTGCTGCGGGCGACGCCGCCGGCCGGCCTGCTGCCGTTGCCGGGGTCGGGGCGGACGGCGGAACGCTTCCGCGGTCTCGCCCGCGTCGCCGCGGCGGATGTGACCGCCGCGCGGGTGATCGAACCTCATCTGGACGCGGTGGCGATCCTCGCGGAGGCGGACGCCCCCGAGCCCGATCAGGGCACGACCTGGGGCGTGTTCGCCGCGGAGGCGCCCGACGCCGCGCTGCTCGCCTGTCGGGAGCAGGACCGCTGGGTGCTGCGTGGCCGTAAGCCCTGGTGCTCGCTGGCCGGCCGGCTCACCAGCGCACTCGTCACCGCTGCGACGCCGGAGGGCGGCCGCCGGATGTTCGCCGTCTCGATGGGCGCTCCCGGCGTCACGGCCCAACCGGCGCGGTGGGTCGCACGCGGCCTCAGCGACGTCGTCAGCGGCCCGGTGGCCTTCGACCATTCGCCTGCCCGTCCCGTCGGCGGAGAGGGGTGGTACCTCGACCGTCCGGGCTTCCGGTGGGGCGCGATCGGCGTCGCCGCCTGCTGGTGGGGCGGCTGCCTCCCCGTCGTGGACACGCTCATCGCGCGCACCAGGAAGCGTCCGGACGACGCGATCCTCGCCGCGCGCACCGGCGAGCTCTACCGTCGCCTCGACGCCGGTCGACTGGCCCTGGAGGACGCAGCGTTGCGGATCGACGAGGACCGGGTCGCGGACGCGGCCGTACTCGCGCACGCCGTCCGGGGAACCATCGCCGACGCGGTCGTCGCGACCCTCGACGCCGCGCGCGACGTGCTCGGCCCGGCCGCGCTGGCGTTCGACGAGAGCCTCGCCCGCCGCTGCGCGGACCTCGAGCTCTACGTGTCCCAGTACCACCGCGGGCGGGACGACGCCTCGCTCGCGGGCCACCTGGCGGGAGGTCTGCTCGCGTGGTGATCTTCGACCCTTTCATCATGGCGACCCCGGCCGCGGTCTGGGAGGACTCTGCCCGCTGGTCCTCCGTGCCACGGCGCACCCGGGACTGGCTCGCGGGCTTCACGCGGATCGTGGTCTTCTCCGCGCATCCCGACGACGAGACGCTCGGCGTGGGCGGCCTCCTCGTCCAGGCCGGCGAGCTCGGGATCGACATCTCGGTGATCGTCGCGACGAGCGACCGCGAGGAGCGCGTGGTCGAGCTGACGTCCGCCCTCTCGAGGCTCGGGACGACCATCGACCTGACCGTGCTCGGCCTGACCGATGGCGGTCTCAAGCACGAAGCGGACCTCCTCCGTGACGGGATCGAGCTGGCGCTCGCGGCGCGCCGAAGCGACACCATGCTCGTCCTGGCGCCCTGGCCGGGAGACCGGCACGGCGACCACCGGACGCTCGGTCGCGAGGTCGCTGCGGCGTGCGCGGTGCACGGCGACACCCTCATGCTCTACCCGGTCTGGCTGTGGCAGTGGGGCTCGCCGGACGACCTGCCGTGGGCGCGAGTGAGCGAGGTCGAGTTGAGCGCGTCGGCCCGCGCGCGCAAACGCGTCGCGCTCTCCGCGTTCGCCAGTCAGCTGCACACCTCGGCCAACCCGGAGGGCGTGCTGACGAGCGCGTTCGTGGAGCGAGCCGTGCACGGCAGGGAGGTGCTGTTCGAGCCGGAGGAGAGCGTCATCGGCGACCATTTCGAAGCGCTGCATCAGGTCAGCGCCGACCCGTGGTCGGTGCGGACGCGATGGTACGAGCGCCGCAAGCGGCTTCTCACAAGTGCCGTGCTCCCGAAAGAGCAGTACGCCCGCGGATTCGAGATCGGCTGCTCCAACGGGGAGATGTCGGCCCTGCTGGCGGAGCGGTGCGAGGCGCTGGTCTGCGTCGACAGCGCGCCGACCGCAGTGGCCCTCGCGAGCGAGCGGACCGCAGCGGCCTCCAACGTCGTGGTGCAGCGCATGCGCATTCCCGAGGAGTGGCCGGAGGGGTCGTTCGACCTGGTCGTCGTCTCGGAGGTCGTGTACTACCTCGCGGCCGATCAGTGGGCGGAGACGGTCGATCGCATCCTCGGGTCGCTCGCCGAGGGCGGCCACGTGGTGCTCTGCCACTGGACGGGGCACGCCGACGACTTCGCCCAGTCCGGCTGGGACGCCCACGCCGCGTTCGCGAAGCGCGCAGGGCTCCGCGTGCTCGTCCAGCACCAGGACGAGGGCTTCCTCCTGGAGGTCTTCGGGTGAGGGTCGACCACGTCCTCGTCGCGGTGCCCGCTCGCGACGAGGAGGCCACGCTCGCGGACTGCCTCCACTCGATCGAGCGCGCCCGCTCGGCGATCGGCATCCCGTCATCCGTCGTCGTAGTACTGGACTCCTGCACGGACGGGTCGGCGGATGCCGCGCGTCGCTTCGCCGACGCCCTGGTCATCGAGCGAGACCACGGGAACGTCGGTCGGAGCCGTCACGACGCCGTGCTGGCCGGGCTGGCGCACGTCGACGCCGAGCCCGAGCACACCTGGATCGCCTTCACGGACGCCGACAGCTGCGTACCGCGCTCCTGGCTCCGGGAGCACCTCACGGCGGCGGACGGCGGCGACGCGTACGTCGGCGCAGTCGTCCCGCGGCTGGGCGACCTGGACGACGAACGTCGGCAGGCCTGGCAGCGCACGCACCCGGCCGGCGCCACGCTCGGTCACGTGCACGGCGCCAACCTCGGCGTCCGAGCGCACGCGTACCTCCGCGTCGGCGGATTCCTGCCCCTCTTCGTCGGCGAAGACGTGGACCTGGTCTCTCGACTGCGCGCGGCCCGGTACTCCATCGCGGAGAGCGAGCGGCACCCCGTGGTCACCTCGAGCCGGCTCGTCGGCCGAGCGCCGGACGGCTACGCCGCCTACCTGGGCGGCCTCGCGACCTGAGCGCTCACTGATGTCACAGTCCGGGAGCGGTGGTACCCAATAGCAGGCCCCCAGGCTTAGCATGCCCCCGACGAGGGGGCGTCATGGCACACGAATCCCGACGGCGGTGGATCGCTTCGCTGTGCGCGATCGTGCTCGCCACCTCCGCCCTCGCGGTGATCGCGGTGCTGCCCGACGGGCCCGCGCAGGCCGCCGCCACCGTTCCGTTCACATCGAAGTTCTCGGTCAACGCCAACGGGGCGATGATCTCGATCGGCAACGGCCTGCTGACCTGTCCGGCGTCGAGCACGTGCACCAGCGCGCAGAACGGGGCCGCGCAGGACAACAACAACTTCAACATGGTCAACCTCGATGCGGACAATGTCGCAGGCACCTTCAACTCCTCGTCCTCGCAGCTCGCCCTGCCGGCAGGGGCGAGCGTGCTGTGGGCGGGGCTCTACTGGGGTGCGCGCCTCGATGCCGGTACGAACGGGAGCGCGGGAAATGCGGCGAATATCGGCACGATGTCGTTCCGCGCCCCCGGCGACGCGGCCTACCGGACGGTCACGGCCTCCGCCGCCGCGCGTGACCAGTTCGGCCCGAACAGCGCGAGTTACAACGCGTACCAGCGCTTCGCGGACGTGACGTCGATCGTGCGGTCGACGGGCAACGGCGTGTACTGGGGAGCGAACGTCACAGCCGCGACTGGTCAGGACCGGTACGCCGGGTGGGCGTTGACGGTCGTCTACTCCGCGCCGGGCCTGCCGCTGCGCAACCTGACGGTGTTCGACGGGTTCAATGTGGTCGGGCAGGGCAATCCGCAGTCGGTGACGGTGTCCGGGTTCCTCGCGCCGAAGTCGGGGACCGTGGACGCCCAGCTCACGATGGTGGCGTACGAGGGCGACCTGTCGCTGACCGGCGACTACACGCTGCTCAACAGCACGCAGCTCGCGACGCCGCTCTCGCCCGGCTCCAACTTCTTCAACTCCACCAACGACCTCAACGGAACGTCGGTCACGACCCGGACCCCCGCGTATCAGAACATGCTCGGGTACGACATCAAGAACCTCGGGGCGTCCGGCGCGATCCCGAACAGCGCCACGAGTGCGACCTTCACCTTCTCGTCCAACGGCGACGTCTACTATCCGGGCGTCGTCGGGCTCGCCATCAACCTGTATGCGCCCGACTTCACCGCGTCGGCCAAATCCGTCGTGGATGTCAACGGCAACAATCCGGCGCGCCCGGGCGACTCGCTCCAGTACACCGTCAACTACGCCAACACGGGCCAGGATGCCGCGCTCGGCGCGGTCTCGCACGACACCCTCCCGGCGAACACCACGTACGTGCCGGGGTCGCTCGCCCTGGTCAACCCGGTCACGGGCGCGACGACACCGCTCACGGACTCCCCGGGCGACGACCGCGGCGAGATCGCCGGGCGCACGGTGACGGTGCGCCTCGGCGCCGGTGCGAACGCGACCACTGGAGGGAGGATGGCGTGCTCGGGGACGGGGTGCACCGACGACGGCACCTCGCGCCAGTCGTACACCTTCCAGGTGACCCTCGACGGCGCGGCGGGAGGCACGACGGTGACGAACCTCGCCACCCTCGACTACCGCACCGAGACCACAGGCACGGCAGCGACCTACACGTCCAACGTCGCGAGCATCGCGGTGCTCCAGCAGGCGGACGTCGGGATCACGAAGACGCTGTCGCCGGATCCCGCCCTCGCCGGCTCGACCGTGACGGCGACGCTCACCGTCCGCAACAACGGCCCGAACACCGCAGCCGCCGTGACGGTGACCGACCCGATCCCCGTCGGCTGGAACGGGGTCACGGCCACCACCCCGCAGGGGTCCTGCGCGATCGCGGCCGGGACGGTCACGTGCTCGCTCGGCGACCTCCCGAACGGCGCGGTCCTCGCGATCACCCTGAGCGGCACGGTGGACGCGGCGTCGACGGCGACGAGCCTCAGCAACGTCGCCTCGGTGAGCACGACCTCCTTCGATCCGGTCCCGGGCAACAACGTGTCGGGCGACACCGTCTCGCTCGCCCGCCAGGCGGACCTCGCCATCACGAAGTCGCCCAGCCCGTCGCCCGCCGTGCCGGGCACGCGGGTGGTCTGGACCCTCACAGTCACCAACCAGGGGCCGTCCGACGCGCAGAACGTCACCGTCGACGACCTCCTCGACGACCCGTCGCAGGCGACGATCACCGGTACGGAGGGCGGAACGAGCTGCGTCGTGCAGCCCAGCGGCTCCGCACGCTGCACGATCCCCACGCTGGCGGCCGGTGCCAGCGTCACGATCCCGCTCGACACCGTGCTGGCCACCGGGCTCGCCCAGGGGACCGTCGTCGGGAACACCGCCACCGTCGCCTCGAGCACGCCCGACCCGGTGACCACGAACAACACGGTCCACGCGACGGTCACCGCGAGCGCGCCGACGGCCGACGTCCGGATGACGAAGACGGCGCCGGCGCAGGTCGTCGCGGGTCAGACCATCACCTGGACGCTGGAGGCCGCCAACTGGGGTCCGTCGGACGCGGCGGCGGTCACGGTCACGGACACCGCGCCCGCCGGCGTCACCCTGACCTCGGCCTCCACGACCCGCGGCACGTGCACCGTGACCGCGTCGAGCCTGAGCTGCGACCTCGGCACGCTCCTCTCCGCCGGTGTCGCCGGCGACGGCTCCCTGCAGGCCGGCGCGGGAGCGACCATCACGCTGACCGGAACCGTGTCCGCGCTGGCCGGCGGCACGCTGTCCAACACCGCCACGGCCACCAGCACGACGCCCGACCCGGCCCCGACCAACAACGCGGCGACCGCCTCCACGACGGTCACCGCCTCCTACGACCTGTCGGTCGCCAAGACCGCGAACCGCACGACGCTGCCCGCCCAGGCGCCTGCGCCCGTCGTCTACACGATCACGATCAGCAACGCCGGGCCGTCGGCCGCGACCGACGTCGCGGTGGACGACACCCTGCCGCCTCAGCTCGCGCTCGGCTCGATCGCGGGATGCGCGGCGACGACGACGGCGACCGGGTTCACCTGCGTCGTCCCCGGCCCGATCCTGCCCGGCGGCACGGCGGTGATCACGGTTAGCATGACGGCGCAGCAGGTGCTCGCCGGCGGCCCGGACGTGGTGGAGACGGTGAGCATCAGCGCGGCGGGCGACACCGATCCCGGCAACAACACCGCGAGCTGGACGCTCAGCGGCCTCCCATCGGTCGACCTCTCCCTCGCGAAGAGCGCGCCGCCAACCGTGATCCCGGGTGCGGGGACCGGCGTCCCGGCGGGCGCGCCCATCCCTCCGGTGCCCTACACGTTCGTCATCACGAACAACAACGACCCGGCGAACGTCGCCGAGAACCTGGCCGCGATCGCTCCGGTGATCCTCGACACGCTCCCGCCAGGCGCGACCTTCGTAAGCGCCAGCGTCACCGCGGGCCAAGGCCAGGGCGTCGGCTGCACCACGGCAGGCCAGGACCTGCGCTGCCAGCTCACAGGTACCGGCGGGATCTCGCCCGACCTCGACGCGGGTCAGTCGGTCACCGTCCAGGTCCTGGTCTCGCTCGATCCGGGCCTCGCCGCGGGCTCGAGCCTGACGAACACGGCCACGGTGCAGAGCGGCGACCCCGTCACCAACCCCGACAACAACCCCTCCAACAACACCTCGACCGCCACCAGCATCGTCCAGCCGCTCGCCGACGTCGCCGTGACCGACTTCACGGTCGATCCGGTCGACCCCGCCGCGACCGGGCCTGGCACCCTGCGACACGTCCACGTCGTGCTGACGAACAACGGCCCGTCGACCGCGACGGACGTCACCTACCTCGCCACCCGCACCGTCGACGCCTTCGTCACGAACGCCGGGACCCAGCCGTCGAACTGCGTGAACACCGGCAGGGAGGCCTCCTGCACCATCGAGAACGGCGCGTTCGGCTCCAGCCTGCTGCCCGGCCAGAGCGTGACCATCGACTACGACATCCAGGTCTCGGCGAGCGCAGCGCCCGGCTCGTATCCGGACACGGTCCAGGTCGCGACGACGACCCCGGAGACCACCCTCGCCAACAACCAGCTCGTCCGGCCGATCGTGGTCGGGCCGGCGGTGACGGCGCTGACCGTCACGAAGACTCCGATCGGTACGATCCCGAACCCGGACGAATCGCCGAGCCCCGCCGATCCGACCCTGCCCCACCCCTCCTTCGTGGCCGGCAGCACCTTCAGCTACCAGATCGCCGTGAGCGTGCCGTCGACCGGGTTCTCCGACGCCGAGAACACGTTCCTCACCGATGTGCTCCCGCCCGGCTTCACGGCGACGACGGTCTCCTCGACGGGGAGCGGGCTGTGCACGATCACGCCGGAGATCGAGATCGGCGTGGGAGTGGTGAGCGACGTGGAGTGCGAGCTCGGCACCGTCCCCGGGTGGCAGGGGACCACGCCGCCTCCCGCGGTCATCCTCACGATCAACGGAGTGCTGGCTGACGACGCCGCGACGATCAACGGCGGCGACCAGTTCGCCGAGCAGGTGCCGAACACGGCGACCGCGACGACCTCGACACCGCTGACCGGCGGCGCGACCTCGGTCAGCGGCACCGCGGACGTCGACATCGTCAACGTCGCCGATCTGAAGCTCTTCAAGACGCCCGACTCGGCCACCGTGAACGCCGGAGGCTCCATCGGCTACACCCTGACGGTCGTCAACGCCGGTCCCTCCGGGGTCGCCCACGCCGTCGTGACCGATCAGCTCCCCGACGGCTTCGCACTGGACGCCGCGCAGTCGGACTGCGCGCCGCCGGTCGTCGGCGCGGACTTCAACGAGAACCTCGTCCAGCCGAGGCTGCCGGCCGCGGCGAACGTGATCGCCTGCCGGGTCGGGGTGGTCGGCGCCGGGCAGACCGTGTCCATCCACATCGTCACCGACACCGACCCCGGCCTCGCCGCCGGCGATGCCACCAACACCGCGGTCGTCGGCTCGCTGGCCAACGACGTCGACCTCACGAACAACACTGCCACCGCGACGGTCGCGGTGCAGCGTCTCACCAACGTGGCCATCTCCTCCTCGGTCAGCACCGACACACCGGCCGCCGGGCAGGACGTCACCTACACCGGATACCTCGTCAACAACGGCCCGTCGACGGCGGTCAACATCAACGGCGAGACGACCTTCCCACCCGGCTTCGTCCCGGTGAGCTTCGACGTCCCCGCCAGCAGCTGCACCTGGAACCAGCCACCGCCTGCCGATCCGGCGAGCGTGCCGTGGCAGAACTTCCAGTACGTGCTCACCTGCATGGTGCTCCCGGAGTTCGCCGTCTCGGCTCCGGGGTCGTCGGCCACGGACGTCGTCGTCATGCACATCCCCGGCGACACGCCCGCAGGGGCGTACACGACCACCGCGGTCGTGCGCAACGACACCCCTGAGACGACGCTCGCCGACAACACGACCTCACAGACCGTGCTCGTTCAGCGGGTCTCCGACACCAGCATCACCAAGACGCTGGTCGAACCGAACCCGCTGGTCGCCGGACAGCCCGCGACCTGGAGACTGACCGTCCACAACGCCGGGCCGTCCATCGCCGACAACGTCGTCGCGTCCGACAACGTCCCGACCGGGATGACCTACGTCTCGGCGACGATCGAGGGCGGAACGGCCTGCCCCGTGCCGACCACGAACGACCTCCGAGCGGGAGACACGGCGACCATCGTGCGGTGCCCGCTCGGGACGCTCGCGGTCGGCGCGTCCGCCTCCGTCCTCGTCACCTTCGCAGTCGACCCGGACACCGCGGGCACCGACCTCTGCAACACGGCCCTCGTGGGCTCCGGCTCGCTGGACCCGGACGTCACGGACAACCAGGCGACGGCCTGCGGCAGCACGACCGCCTCCGTCGACATCGCCGTCACGCTCTCGCCGTCGACGCAGACCACTGTGCCGGGCGGTCAGGTCCAGCTCACCGCCACCGTTCGCAACAACGGCCCGAGCCAGGCGACCGGAGTGGTCGCGACGCTCGCGTCGCCTCCCGCGTTCACCGGCGTCTCCGGCGTCGCCGTCTCGTGGCCGGCCGGTCGCCCGAAACCGCCCGACGGCGTGGGCGGCCTGACGTTCGCCGTCGGCACTCTGGCTCCGGGCGAGGAGGTGGTCTATCAGATCACCGGGATCGCGACCGGATCCCCGGGCGATGTCCTCCCGTTCACGTTCAGCGCGACGCCCAGCGAGCCCGACCCCGTGACGGCGAACAACTCGGCCGCTGCGCAGGTCGACATCGTCGCAGGGCCGCCGCCGTCGCCCACGACGCCTTCCGCTCCGTCGGCGATCGCGGCCACGGGTAGCGATGTCCTGGACCCGCTGATCATCGCGCTCGCGCTGAGCGCCGCTGGGCTGCTGCTGCTCGGAGCGCGCCGGCGGCGGACGCGTCCCTCTGACGACCGCTGACGGTGTCACGCGGCGTAAAGCTTGATATCCAGAGCGCGGGCGTACGGTCTTCCTCGCGTCATGGGTGGGGCTTCCTCGTGCCGTGCCGGCGCCGAGCCACAAAGAAGTGAAGAAAACTCACCATATCCATTGAGGAGGTGGTCGAAGCGGTCTAGTGTCCCTCATCGAGGGCGGAGTCGCCCGTCGTGCGGAGGAGTTGCCGTGGTCCGTTCTCGAGCCGTCTTATGCCTGCCGGTCCTCGGCCTTGTCGCCACCGCGCTTGTAGCTCCCTGGTCGGGCTCGGCCGTCGCGGCGACCGCGGCGCCGATCGTTTCGCTCAACACCGTGCAGCAGCGCGACCGCGATCAGTTCCAGACGAATGTCTTCTCGGACGGGGCGGCAGGCAAGGTCTACCGGGCATCGGTGGCGAGCGGACTGGAGGTCTCCGGCTCAAGCCTCAGCGGCGGATCCGGCTACAACTTCACCATTACTCCGCCTCCTGGCGGGTCGCTGAAGCCCGGTGACCAGCTGATCATGCTCCTGCCCAACGGCACCCCGGATCCGACGCTTCCGACTGTGAACATGGAGTACAACGGCTTCGGCGCCGACGCCGAGCAGGGCGAGCTGGACATCCGCGACCTCGCCTGGGATGCCACCGGCCAGATCTACCGGTTCGACATCTCCTTCGCGCAGCTCCCCGGGATGGGTCCATACGGCTTCTCCGCCGAGATGAGGATGGGTGAGAACGAGGGGACATCAGTCGACCTCGGCGCCCGGACCTTGAAGTGGCTCGAGACGCCGATCGGCTTCCCCGTGCAGACGGAGACGGAGTGGTTGCACAACGTGGGCTCGTCGGCCGTGGCGATCGGCGCCACGTCCGTCGCCGGTGACGCCTCGGCTGATTACTCGGTTGCCGCCGACTCTTGCTCAGGGAAGACACTGGCCGCGGGTGCGAAATGCTCGATAGGCGTGGGATTCTCGCCGACCAAGCCCGGACCTCGCGATGCGCTTCTGAACCTCCACGTGGGCGGCACCGTGCAGCAGGTCTCACTGGCCGGGCAGGGATCGTTCGGCACGTCCTCCATCACGACCTCCGGCTCCGACGAGCTCGACAAGGGGACCACGCATTCGCTCGTCGCCGGCCACTCGTTCGCGATCGAGACCCGGCCCGGCTACGTGTGGCAGACCCTGCAGCCGGCCGGCGGGGACTCGATCCAGACGATCGTGAACATGTCGACCGAGGACGAGAGCGGTCCGCTGCTGCCGGGAGTGCACCCGACGGTCAGCTACACCGCCTCGCAGGGCACCGGAGCGTACGGGGAGACGACGTTCGTCAACGACTTCAGCTGCGGATTCAACACCGGAAGCATGGATGTGAAGGCCTTCGCCGTCGATGCGTACAACTATCCGACCCTGGCGAACATCACCTATACGCAGACCTGCTCGAATGAGACGGCGCCGATGACCGGCGTGCTGCTCTGGCACTGGCGGAGCGACATCACCCCGCCGGCCGCGCCGACCGCCGTCGCGGTGAGCGGGTCGTCGCCGCGCACGGCGAGCTGGCGGCCGTCGGCCTCGACCGACGTCGCGCGGACGATCGCACGGCTGGTCGAGGGTTCAGGTGCCGCAGCCACGCCGGCCAGCGGCCTTCCCCTCTCCGACGGAACGGCGACCGCCGCCACGCTTCCCGCGCTCCAGAGCAACGAGCGGTACACCGTCGTCGTCTTCGCCGTCGACACCTCGGGCAACACGAGCGCGGCCGGGAGCACGACGTTCACCGTGGGCACTCCGAGCGCACCGCTCGCGCTCGCCGGACCGCCCACCAATGTGAAGGCCGTCGCGGGCGACGGGTCGGCGACGGTCTCGTTCACGCCGCCGGCGAACGACGGCGGTTCCCCGATCACGGGGTACCTTGTCCAGAACTGGGGCGGCCTCCAGCAGGCCACGGGGCCGGGCAGCCCCATCACGATCACGGGACTCCGCAACGGCAGCCCGAACAGCTTCCTCGTCTACGCCATCACCGCCGTCGGCCGGGGTCAGGCGTCGTACCTGAGCAATACCGTCGTACCCGGCCCGGTCACGCCGCCGCCGCCTCCGCCGAAGCAGTTCCTTCCCGACCCGGGCTTCGAGTCCGGGACCGGCGGATGGGTCGGCTTCGCCAACGGCACGGCCACCCGCGTCTCGTCTCCGGTGCGAACGGGAACGGGAGCGCTACAGGTGTCGACCACGAGCAGTACACCAACGATGGCCGGACTCACCCAGAACTCGGCGGTGTCGTCGAGTGTGGCGGGCGTGGCCTACTCGTTCTCCTGCTGGGTGCAGCCGAGCATCTCCGGCATGAATCTGCAGGCGCGGTTCCTGGAGTACACGCAGAACTTCAGCAGTGACATCCACCTGCCCGTGACGACGGCGAACGCGCTTCCTGTCGGCGTCTGGACGAACGTCGCCGTGACTGGGACCGCCGTCAAGAGCGGAGAACGGATGGTCCCTCAGATCTACGCCATCGATCAGACCCACGCGGGAGCCATCGTCTATGACGACTGCTCCCTCACCGCGAGCGGGTGACCCTTGGGGGCCGCGCGAACTGGGGGATCGCCGAGGCCTCGGAACGGTATCGAAAACACGGGCAGGCAGAACGTCCGACTCACACCCTGATTGCGGCTCTGCCGGCCGCGGCCGTGGGCGAGAAGAGCACCGAGACCAGCTGTCGGCCCTCCGGAATCGCACGCCGTCCTGACACGGCGACGATGTCGGTCCATGATGGACGTGATGGCAGATCGCATCTCTCCGCAGAGGATTCTCGAGCACGTCCAGCGGCTCGGAGAGCAGCATCCGCCGATCGCTCTCGACTCGGTCGACCGTGACGTCCGCGCACCGGGGGCTGTCGCCGATCGCTACGGCCACGTCATCGACTACCTCGCGCGGGTGGAGCTCGAAGTCGACCGGAACGTGCTCGAGCTGCTCGTGCTTCTGCCTGACGTGCACGAAGTCGACCGCATGTTCTACGCCGACGTGTGGCAGCCGCAGGAGATCCAGCACGGACTGATCCTCGACCGCCTGCAGCAGGATCTCGGCCGGCCGGCCGCCCAACCCGAACTCGCCGTCTCGTTCAAGATCAAGATCATGGGCGCCCTCGCGCACTTCTCGTCGATCCAGGACATCGCGCGGTTGCTCTACTACCTGACCGGCGCGAGTACCGAACGGCAGGCGGTGCTGGCGTACAACGTCCTCTACGACGGGATGCTGGACCTCGGCGAGGCCGCGATCGCCGAGACGATCATCAGCCCGATCCGCAGGCAGGAGCCGGGTCACTTCGCGTTCTACCGGATGAGCGCGACCCAGCTCGTGCAGAGCGGCGAGCTCAAGCCGTGGCAGCTCTACCTGGCGCGCACCCTGAGAGAGAAGACCTACAACCTCGTCGGCACGAACGGCCAGGACCGCTATCGCGCCCAGATGGGCGGCGTCGCGAGTGTGCTCGGCTTCGCCGACGATCTCGAGAAGTACGCACGCGAGGTCGGCAGGATCGAAGCGCAGCTGCTCTGGGCGGAGCAGAGCGGCATGGAGTTTCCCCCGTACGTGCTCAAGGCGCTGAAGGAGAGCATCGACCTCTACCGGGAACGCGGGTTCGACGCCTGAAATCGGCTCGTTAGGTGCTCGCTCGCGTGTGCGCCTTCCCGGCCGTCGCGATCGGCGCCGGGGGCGCGCTTGCGCGACGACATGGCCCATATCCGGAAAAAACGCTACTCGCGCGTCAAGGCCGCCTCGACTTCCGCCCTTCTGCGCGGCGACTCCATGTTCGATTTTTTCGATTTGCCGACTAGGATAGATGTCATGAACAGCTCGACCGATACGTCGCGCGTCCCCCGCCGAGCCCAGACGTACCTCCCTGAGCCTGAGGCTCGTGAGGAGCTACTCGACTTCGCGCAGTTGATGCACGAGCTCGAGGCCTATCTCGCGCAGCATTCGTCCAAGGCGGCGCTCGTGGACCCGCACGGTGAGGCTCGTCCGATCCCGGATGAGATCTTCCGCATCCTTGAACAGGTCACTAACGCGCTCGCGGCCGGTGAGGGCATCACTGTCGTCCCCCAGGGCATGACCATGACGACGCAGCAGGCTGCGGACTTCCTCGGTATCAGTCGCCCAACGCTGGTTCGGCTGCTCGAGGCAGGCGATATCGCGTTCGACAAGCCTGGCCGTCATCGTCGTGTTCAACTGGAGGACCTGGTCGCGTATCAGGCTAACTTCCGTAGCGAGCGTCGTGCGGCCCTGCGGGAGCTGCGCCGTGCCAATCTCGGCGCGAAAGTCCTTGTCGGCACTCCAACCGAGGTTCAGCGTCTTTCGGAGTTCGACGCTGAGTGAGCTTTCCTGCCTTCTTCGATACGAACGTCCTCTATGGGGCGCTCCTGAACGACTTCATTCTGGAACTCGCTGACAGAAGCCTCTTCCGGCCGCTGTGGTCGAAAGACGTCCTTTTCGAGCTTGCGAAGAATCTTGTGAAGAACGGCGAGGACCCGACGCTCGTTGAGAAGCGGGTCACCACTATGGAGCGCTACTTCGCAGACGCCATGGTCGCCGGCTACGACGACCTCGTACCGACGATGACGAACGACGAGAAGGATCGGCATGTGCTCGCGGCCGCGGTCCGCGGCGGTGCTGAGGTCCTGGTGACCTTCAACACTAGAGATTTCCCGGAGCGCTCGGTCGAGCCGTTCGACCTCGAAGTCGTTCACCCCGACGACTTCCTTCTGGATCAGCTGGACCTCTACCACGCACCAACGCTCCGCGCCCTCGTCGAACTCGTAGAGGGCTACGACTCCCCGGCGATGACCGTGGACCACTTCTTGCTCGCGCTTACCCGTGCCGGCGTTCCCAAATTCGCCGAGTCCGCGCGAGCCAAGCTCTACTGAATCCACCCTCGCGATGGTGGAGCAGGCTCCCGCTGAACTCGTGCGTCGCGGGTCCGATTCCGCTGAGGGAGAAGATGTCTCGCCGGTGAGCTTGTATTGACGGCGCCTTCTGCGCGCGTCAACGATGGACGCGTTGCTCAGTGCTTGCCGGCTCAGCGCGGTGCGCGCAGCAAGCACATTCCAACTCTCGCCGACGTCCCGGAGTCCGGCGAATGTAGTCAAAGGCTGTTTCGTGGGCCTCGCGATGCCAACGAAAAACCCCGGAATCCGTATCGGACCGGGGGTTTTATCTGGTGGCTCCGACCGGCATCGATCCGGTGACCTTTCGATTTTCAGTCGAACGCTCTACCAACTGAGCTACAGAGCCGGGAGGCACGAAGTGCCCACCTAGACGGAAGCCCTTCCAATCGGAAGGGCTTGTCGCCGTGGCGACCCTGACGGGACTTGAACCCGCGACCTCCGCCGTGACAGGGCGGCACGCTAACCAACTGCGCTACAGGGCCTAACTGTGGTGCTATTCAATTGTCTGTGTTGCTATTCATTCTAAACGGATGCCATCGTGACCCCAACGGGATTCGAACCCGTGCTACCGCCGTGAAAGGGCGGCGTCCTAGGCCACTAAACGATGGGGCCGGATCGTCCCGAATCGCTTTCGCTTTTCGATGACCACCGACGCATAAGCATACGGAAGTCCCCGGCAGAATGCGAATCGGGGTTGCAGCCCGGGCGGGTCGATCGCGCCGGTTCCCGCCACGCCCCGATGAAATGCCCGGTGAGAAGCCGGACGCCCTGGAAGATTGCGATCGACGGCCCCCTGTCGTCCGTGCGAGCCGCACGTGGTCCCGTTCGAGCACCGCCGCCCTCCTCCCGACCCGGGCGGCGTAGGGTGATGTTGCTAATGTTGCTCCTGGTGATGACGAGACCCGTGTTGATCGTGTGACAGACGATGTTCCCTCCGACGGGTTGAAGGTGACGATGAGATACGCGACGAGAGACGACACGCACCGGCGCAGGCCGCGCCGGGCGCTGCTGCGCCTCCTCGCGGTCGGGGCCATCGCGCTCACCGGGGTCGTCGGCTCCATCGCCGCACCGGCGTACGCCGACCAGTACCCGAGCTGGCAGGACGTCCAGAACGCCAAGGCCAACGAGGCCGCCGCTTCGGCCCAGGTGACGCGCATCACGACCCTGATCGCGCAGCTCGACCAGGAGGTCTCCGACACCCAGGCGGCCGCTCAGAAGCGCGGCGAGGAGTTGCAGGCGGCCGTAGAGGCGTTCGACACGGCGGACATGAAGGCCAGGGACCTGGAGTCCCAGGCGGCCGCCAGCCAGCAGAAGGCCGACGCCGCCGGCGCCCAGGCCGGCAAGCTCGCCGCGCAGCTCTACCGCACCGGCGGGCGCGACCTGACGGCCAACATCTTCCTGAGCGGCAACGGCGCCAGCGGCACGAACCCCGAGACGCTGCTGACCAGCCTCGGGAGCATGTCCAAGCTCACCGAGCAGTCCGACAGGGTCTACACCGACGCCCGCGTCGCCCAGAACACCGCCAAGGCGCTGTCGGCGAATGCGGAGGTCGCCAAGGCCGTGCGCGAGAAACTGCGGGTCTCGGCGACCGCCGCCCTGCAGGCCGCTGTCGCCGCCGCGAAGGCCGCACAGGCCAAGCTGGCCGAGCAGCAGAAGCAGATCGTCGTCATGCAGGCGCAGCTCGCCGCCCTCCGCGACTCCACGGCCAAGACGGTCTCGGGCTACGAGGCCGGCGTCGCCGCAGCGGCCGCGGCAGCAGCGGCGCGCGGCTCGGGAGGCCTCCCCGGCGGCTACGTCGGACCGCAGGGCTGGGCTGTCCCGGCCGCCGGCCCGATCACCGACGGCTTCGGCCCGCGCCCGTCCCCCGGCGGAATCGGCAGCACCTATCACATGGGCATCGACATCGGCGCCTCGTGCAACGCGCCCATCTACGCGGCGCACGGCGGCACCGTCATCTACGCGGGGCCCGACGGCACCCACGGCAACTACGTGCTCCTCGACAACGGCGGCGGCATCGAGACCGGCTACGCGCACATCCGCAACGGCGGCATCCTGGTCGGCATCGGCCAGAGCGTCGGGGCAGGCCAGCCGATCGCCCGCGTCGGCAGCACCGGCGCCTCCACCGGCTGTCACCTGCACTACGAAGTGCTGGTGAACGGCCAGAAGATCGACGGAATCCCGTTCATGAGAGCAAGGCAGGCACCCCTTGGCTAGCGACACTTCGAAGAACTCCCGTACCCGCACCGGCCTCGCGATCGGCGCAGGCGTGATGGGCGCCGTCACGGCCTCCATCGGCATCGTCGCCCCGGCGCAGGCCGTCGACTACCCGTCCTGGAACGACGTGCAGCAGGCGAAGGCCAACGTCGCCAACCAGCAGGCGATGATCACGAACATCACGACCCTGATCACGGGCCTGCAGAGCAGCGTCGACGCCGCCCGCATCGCATCCGAGAAGGCGGCGGAGGCCTACTTCCAGGCCAAGGACGCGCTCGCGGCGGCGACGGCGAAGCAGGCCGACCTCGAGAAGCAGTCGGCGGACGCGGCCGCGAAGGCCAAGACCTCGCAGATGCGCGCCGGCCTGCTCGCCTCCCACCTGGCTAAGGCCGGAGGCGGCACCGACGTCAGCACCGAGCTGCTGCTGAAGGGCGGCGGCACCGGCTCCAGCGCGGACAAGCTGCTGTTCCAGCTCGGCACCATGAGCAAGCTCACCGAGCAGTCGAAGGCCGTCTACGACCAGGCGACCAAGGACAAGAACACCGCCGAGTCGCTGAACGCGCAGGCCAAGACGGCCAAGACCGAGCGCGAGAAGCTCTCCGTCGCCGCCGACCAGGCGCTGACCGCCGCGCAGAGCGCGCAGTCCGCGGCCCAGGCGGCGCTCGTCGAGCAGCAGAACAAGTCGACAGAGCTGGTCGCCCAGCTCGCGACCCTCAAGAACACCTCGACGCAGGTGGAGGCGGCGTACCTGCAGGGCGAGAAGATCCGGCAGGAGCAGGCGGCGGCCGCGGCGGCTGCCGCAGCGGCGGCGGAGGCGCAGCGGCAGGCGGCGATCCGCGCGCAGCAACAGCAGCAGGCCCAGCAGCAGGCCGGCGGAGGGTCGTCCGGCGGCTCCTCCGGCGGAGGCAGCGGCGGGGGCGGCCCGGTCGCCCCGCCGAACGGGAACGTCGTCGACACCGCCATCTCGTACGCGAAGGCGCAGCTCGGCAAGCCGTACATTTTCGGCGGCGAGGGCCCGACGGGCTACGACTGCTCCGGCCTGACGATGAAGTCGTACGCCTACGCGGGCGTGTACATCGGCTCGCACTCGGTGAACGACCAGTTCTTCACGGCGGCCAACCGTGGCCAGATCGTGCCGTACAGCCAGCGCCAGCCCGGCGACCTCATCTTCTGGGGCGACTCGCCAGGCAACTTCTACCACGTCGGCATCTACCTCGGCGGCGGCATGATGATCGCCGCCCCCACCGAGGGCGACGTCGTCAAGATCCAGTCCGTCTGGGGCTCCCCCTGGGGCCAAGTAGCCCGCCCCAGCGCCTGACCCAAGCCGCCGAGACGGCTCAAAGTCCGCAAAAAACCGCCGAGTGGGCAGATTCTGTGCCCACTCGGCGGTTGTGCGTTCGGGTGCGAGGGTCAGTGGCCCTCGGCGGCGAGCTTGACGAAGCCGGCCTCGACGATGGCCTCGGCCTCCGCGGCGTCGCCCCAGCCCTCGATGTTGACGAACTTGCCCGGCTCGAGGTCCTTGTAGCGGGCGAAGAAGTGCTCGATCTCCTTGCGGGACTGCTCCGGGATGTCGTTGACGTCCTGGATGTGCAGCCAGCGCGGGTCCTTGTAGGGCACGGCGATCACCTTGGCGTCGCTGCCGGCCTCGTCGGACATGTTCAGCACGCCGACCGGGCGCACCTTGACGCCGACGCCGGGGAAGACCGGGTGCTCGAGCAGCACCAGCGCGTCGACCGGGTCGCCGTCGAGGCCGAGGGTGTTCTCGAAGAAGCCGTAGTCGGTCGGGTACACGAAGCTGGTGAACAGCACGCGATCCAGGTAGACGCGACCGGTCTCGTGGTCCACCTCGTACTTGTTGTGGCTCCCCTTCGGGATCTCGATGACGACGTCGTATGCGGCCATGCCGATGCTCCTTAGCTGTTGGAAATCTGCACTAACGTTACTGGATGCGCCTCAACGGGTCCTCGGGTGACGTGACGAGTGGAGCGCCGGCCGGGGCTCCGCGCCGGCCGCGCCTGACGCCGCCGATCGCCGACGCCCGCCGCGCGGTGCGGGAGGCCCTGGCCGCCGCGGCCGAGCTGCCCGCTGTCGACCCGCACGACGACCACGGCCCGGCGCGCCCCGCCCCGCTCGCTCCCGGAGCGCTCGTGCTCGTCGGCCTGAGCGGGGGAGCGGACTCCCTCGCCCTCGCCGCCGCGACCGCGTTCGAGGCCCCGCGCCGCGGCTACCTGGCCGGCGCGATCGTGGTCGACCACGGCCTCCAGCCCGGCTCCGCGGAGACCGCCGAGGCCGCCGCCGCGCAGGCCCGCGACCTCGGGCTCGACCCGGTGATCGTGGAGCGTGTGACCGTCGCGTCGGGAGCCTCCGGCCCCGAGGGCGACGCGCGCGCCGCACGGCACGCCGCCTTCGACCGAGCACGCTCGGCCACCGGCGCCGCCCGCGTCCTGCTCGCCCACACGCTCGACGACCAGGCGGAGACCGTGCTGCTGGGCCTGGCCCGCGGCTCCGGTCCGTCCAGCCTCCAGGGGATGCGCCCGGACACCGGGACGCTGCTGCGCCCGTTCCTCGGCCTCCGCCGCCGGACGACGCGCGCCTTCTGCGCCGACAGCGGGCTGACCCCGTGGGACGACCCGCACAACGACGACCCCGCCTACGCGCGCGTCCGGGTCCGCACCCGGCTGCTGCCCGCGCTGGAGGACGAGCTCGGTCCCGGCGTCGCCGAGGCTCTCGCGCGCACCGCCGAGCAGCTCCGCGAGGACGACGACGCCCTCGACGGCCTCGCGCTGGAGTGGGCGCAGGAGCTGGTCAGCCAGACCGAGGACGGCGCCGTCGCGCTCGACGTCCGCGGCCTCGCCGCCGACCCCGCCGCGCTCCGCCAGCGCATCATCCGGCTGGTCGTCTCGGCCGAGTTCGGGGTGTCCCTGAGCAGGGCGCACACCCTCGCCGTCGCGGAGCTCATCACGGGCTGGCACGGCCAGGGGCCGCTCAGCCTGCCAGGCGTTAGAGTTGTCAGGCAGAACGGCCTGCTCACGTTTCACCCCGACAGCTAAGGACAGCGCCTCCCTCATGGAACTCACGGACGTTCACGACGACCTGACCGAGATTCTGATCACCGAGGAGCAGATCCGCTCCCGCATCGCCGAGCTGAGCAGGACGGTGGAGGCCGACTACGCGGGCAAGGACGTCCTCCTCGTCGGCGTCCTCAAGGGCGCGGTCATGGTGATGGCCGACCTGTCCCGCGAGCTGCGCATCCCGGTCACGATGGACTGGATGGCAGTCAGCTCCTACGGCAGCGGCACCGCGTCGAGCGGCGTCGTGCGCATCCTCAAAGACCTGGACACCGACCTCAGCGGCAAGACCGTGCTGATCGTCGAGGACATCATCGACTCCGGTCTCACGCTTTCGTGGCTGCTCGCGAACCTGCACAGCCGCGGACCGGAGTCGATCGAGATCTTCACGCTGCTCCGCAAGCCGGAGGCCGCCCGCGTCGAGATCGACGTGAAGTACGTGGGCTTCGACATCCCGAACCAGTTCGTCGTCGGCTACGGCCTCGACTACGCCGAGCACTACCGCAACCTCCGCGGCGTCGGCATCCTGGCGCCGGCCGTCTACAGCTAATCGTCAGAGCGATGGCGGAGGTCAAGACCCAGCCGACGGACGCGGACGTCCGCGCGTTCCTCGAGGCAGCGACGCCTGCGCGACGCAGAGCCGACGGCCTGGTGCTGGCGGACATCTTCCACGAGGTGACGGGCGCCGAGCCGGTCCTGTGGGGTCCGTCGATCGTCGGCTACGGCAGCTACCACTACGTCTCGCCGTCCGACCCGCGCCGTCAGGGCGAGTGGCCCAAGACCGGCTTCTCGCCGCGCAAGGCACAGCTCTCGCTCTACGGCATCAAGGACCTTCCGGAGGGCGCGGACCTGCTGCCGTCGCTCGGCACGTTCACCGAGGGCGCCGGCTGCGTGTACGTGCGAAAGCTGGACGACATCGACCTCGCGGTGCTGCGCAGGTTGATCGCCATCGCGTGGGGCCGCGGGGACGACCCTCAGCGGCGGTAGACCTCGCGCAGGTCGCCCGGATGCGGCGGGCGGGCGGGGTCCAGCTTGCGCAGTCTCTGGCCGCCGCCGGCACGACGTCGACCGATTCGGCTCGCGCGACTTGCGCCCGCCACCGCGCCGTGGTCCGATGACCCCATGCCCTACGAACCTCCCGAGCTGTACCGACGCTGGCTTGCCGCGTGGAGCGACCGGCACGCGGCGCTGGAGCCCATCATCGCGGGCGACGCCGTCGGGCACTGGCCGGAGGGGGACGTGGTCGGACCGCGCGGGTTCGCCCGGGCCATCGCCGAGACCGTCGACCAGTTCGATCGGGTCGAGTTCGACGTGCAGGCGGGGCCGCTCGTCGGCGACGGGTTCGTGGCGGCGCGGTGGGTCCTCACCTGTCACATGGGGGACGAGACGATGTCGTTCGCCGGTCACGACTTCGTGCGGGTGGAGAACGGCATGATTGCGGAGTACTGGCCGGCGATCCTCCCGGCCTCCTGATCCAGCGCTGGACAGGCCAGCAGCGGTAAGCGCGCCCAGAGCGAACACGCAGCCGACCCACAGCGCCCAGGCGGTACTGTGGTCGCACCATGAACCTCAAGAAGATCTTCCGCGGCCCGATTCTGTACGTCGTGCTTGCGATCATCGCGGTGTGGATCGGCTCCAGCCTGATCACCATGTCGGGCTTCAAGCCCGTCACCACGCAGGAGGGCCTCAACCTCCTTCAGCAGGACAAGGTGTCGAGCGCGAAGATCGTCGACGGCGAGAACCGCGTCGACCTGATGCTCAAGCAGGCGGACGGCGCCAACGGCACCCAGGTGCAGTTCTACTACGTCACCCCGCGCGGCGCCGACATCGTCAAAGCGATCGACGACGCCAACCTCCCCAAGGGCTACGACGACTCCGTTCCGCAGCCCAACTGGTTCGTGAACATCCTCGGCTTCCTCATCCCCGCACTGCTCATCGGCGTGTTCTTCTGGATCATGATCTCTGGCATGCAGGGCGGCGGCAACAAGGTCATGCAGTTCGGCAAGTCCCGGGCGAAGCTCGTCACCAAGGAGACGCCGAAGGTCACCTTCGACGACGTCGCCGGGTCCGACGAGGCCATCGAGGAGCTCGAGGAGATCAAGGACTTCCTCAAGGAGCCCGCCAAGTTCCAGGCCGTCGGCGCCCGCATCCCGAAGGGCGTGCTGCTGTACGGCCCTCCCGGAACCGGCAAGACCCTGCTGGCCCGTGCCGTCGCGGGTGAGGCGGGCGTCCCCTTCTACTCCATCTCCGGCTCGGACTTCGTGGAGATGTTCGTGGGCGTCGGCGCCAGCCGTGTCCGCGACCTGTTCCAGCAGGCCAAGGAGAACTCCCCGGCCATCATCTTCATCGACGAGATCGACGCGGTCGGCCGTCACCGTGGCGCCGGTCTCGGCGGCGGTCACGACGAGCGCGAGCAGACCCTCAACCAGCTCCTGGTGGAGATGGACGGCTTCGACCCGAAGACCAACGTCATCCTGATCGCGGCGACCAACCGTCCCGACATCCTCGACCCCGCGCTGCTGCGCCCGGGCCGCTTCGACCGTCAGATCGGCGTGGACGCTCCGGACATGCTCGGCCGCAAGAAGATCCTGGAGGTGCACGGCCGCGGCAAGCCGCTGGCGGCCTCCGTCGACCTCGAGGTGCTCGCCCGCAAGACGCCCGGCTTCACCGGCGCCGACCTGGCCAACGTGCTCAACGAGGCCGCGCTGCTGACGGCCCGCTCCAACGCGCAGCTCATCGACAACCGCGCCCTCGACGAGGCCGTGGACCGCGTGATCGCGGGTCCGCAGAAGCGCACCAGGGTCATGAAGGACCAGGAGAAGCTGATCACCGCGTACCACGAGGGCGGCCACGCCCTCGCCGCTGCGGCGATGCGCCACACCGACCCGGTGACCAAGATCACCATCCTCCCGCGCGGCCGCGCCCTCGGTTACACGATGGTCATGCCGCTGGAGGACAAGTACTCGATCACCCGCAACGAGCTGCTCGACCAGCTCGCCTACGCGATGGGCGGCCGCGTCGCGGAGGAGATCGTCTTCCACGACCCGACCACCGGCGCCTCCAACGACATCGAGAAGGCGACCTCCATCGCCCGCAAGATGGTCACCGAGTACGGCATGAGCGCCGACATCGGCTCGGTCAAGCTGGGCCAGGCGAACGGCGAGATGTTCCTCGGCCGCGACATGGGCCACCAGCGCGACTACTCGGAGCGGATCGCCGAGCGCGTCGACACCGAGGTGCGCGCCCTCATCGAGAAGGCGCACGACGAGGCGTGGGAGGTCATCAACGACAACCGCGCCGTGCTCGACCGGCTCGCGGCTTCGCTGCTGGAGCACGAGACGCTCGACCACAACCAGATCGCCGAGATCTTCGTCGACGTCAAGAAGCTGCCGGAGCGCCCGCAGTGGCTCTCCAGCGACAAGCGGCCGATCTCCGACCAGCCGCCCATCCCGTTCCCCAAGGCGCCCATCGACGCCGGGGCCGTGGACGGCGGGGTCGACTCGGAGCCGCCGTCGTCGAAGCCGAAGCGGGCTCCCGCCATCAAGCCGCGGCCGGCCACGGCCTAGGCCGCGCACCGCATGACCGGATTCGATCGCGCACGCATCGAGGCGGCCGTCGCCGAGATCCTCGCCGCCATCGGCGAGGATCCGTCGCGTCCGGGCCTGGCCGACACCCCGTCGCGCGTCGCCGACGCCTACGCCGAGTTCTTCTCGGGCGTGGGCGTCGACGCGCGTCAGCAGCTCGGTGAGCCGGTGCCGCTGGAGGATGCCAGCGCCGAGACCGTGATCCTGCGCGACATCGCCTTCCGGTCGGTGTGCGAGCACCACCTGCTGCCGTTCCTCGGTGTCGCGCATGTGGCCTACCTGCCCGGGGATGCGGTGATCGGCCTCGGCCGCATCCCGCGCGTGATCGAGACCCTCTCGTCGCGCCCGCAGCTCCAGGAGCGCCTCACCGAGCAGATCGCCGACACGATCGAGGAGGGCGCTGCGGCCCGCGGCGTCCTCGTGGTGCTGGACGCCTCCCACGAGTGCGTGACCACCCGCGGCGCACGGCAGACCCGCGCCACCACCGTGACGATGGCCGCGCGCGGCGCCTTCGCCGAGCCCGCCTCCCGCGCCGAGCTGATCGCGCTCATCGGCGCAGGCGCAGCATGACGCGCACATTCGTGCCGAATGTCGACTCTCGCGAGCCGAAACGCGACATTCGTGCCGAATCGCGCGCCGTGGAGGCGACGGCGTGACGTTGGTCATGGGCGTGCTCAATGTGACGCCCGACTCGTTCAGCGACGGCGGCCTGTGGCTGGAGCCGGAGGCGGCGGTCGCGCACGCGCTCGAGCTCGTCGCGCAGGGCGCCGACCTGATCGACGTCGGCGGCGAGTCCACCCGGCCCGGCGCGCTGCGCGTCGACCCGGCGGAGGAGCGCGCCCGCGTCGTCCCCGTCATCCGCACGCTCGCCGAGCACGGCGTCACGGTCAGCATCGACACCCTCAACGCCTCCACAGCGCGCGCCGCCGCCGACGCGGGCGCCGCGATCATCAACGACGTCTCCGGTGGGCTGGCCGACGCCGGGATGCCGGACGCCGTGCTCGACACCGGACTCCAGTACGTCGTCATGCACTGGCGCGGCCGGCTCGACGCGGCCGACTCGCGCGCCGTCTACAGCCACACCGTGGCGGAGGTGCGCTCCGAGCTGTCCGCCCGCGTCACCAGCCTCCTCGACCACGGCATCGACCCGGCCAAGCTCGTGCTCGACCCGGGCCTCGGCTTCTCGAAGAACGCGCAGCACAACTGGCAGGTGCTCGCCGGCCTCCACGAGTTCGAGACCCTCGGCTACCCGGTGCTCATCGGAGCGTCGCGCAAACGGTTCCTCGGCACACTGCTCGGCGAGGGCGCCACCGTCGAGGACCGCGACGCGCCGACCGCCGTCATCTCCGCGCTGGCAGCGCAGGCCGGCGTCTGGGCCGTGCGCGTGCACGACGTGGTGTCGACGCGGATGGCCCTGGATGTGGTGCAGGCGTGGCAAGCTGGACGCGATGACTGATTCCGCTGCCGTGTCCGTCTCGCGCACGCCGACGGACGCGATCGTACTGACCGGGCTGCGCGTGCGGGCGCACCACGGGGTGTTCGACTTCGAGCGCGCGAACGGCCAGGACTTCGTCGTGGACGTGACGGCTCACCTCGACCTGTCGCCGTCTGCGGCCTCCGACGACCTCGCCCGCACCGTCCACTACGGCGAGCTGGCGAACGAGATCGCCGACGCCGTCCGCCGCGACCCCGTCGACCTCATCGAGACGGTCGCGGAGCGCGTGGCCGGGGTGGTGCTCGCGCACGATCCTGTGCACTCGGTGGAGGTCACGGTGCACAAGCCGGACGCCCCGATCGAGGTGCCGTTCGGCGATGTCGCCGTGCGCATCCTGCGGGGCCGGCCATGACGCCGCCGAACCGCATCGGGCGACCGGAGCGCCTGCGCGTCGGCGTCCCGGCCGTGCTCGCCTTCGGCAGCAACCTGGGCGACCGCGTCGCCACCATCCGCGAGGCGCTCCGGCTGCTCGCGGACGACGCCGGCCTCCGCGTCGAGGCGGTGTCCCGGCTCTACGAGACGCCGGCGCTCAAGCCGGAGGGCATCGACGAGGAGGCGCCCGCCTACCTCAACGCCGTCGCGTTGATCAACACCATCCTCGACCCGCTGGCTCTGCTGGCCGCGGTCAACCGGGTGGAGGACGCCCTCGGCCGCGTGCGCGGGGAGCGCTGGGGCGACCGCACCCTCGACATCGACATCGTGGACTACCAGGGGATCGTCGCCGACGACGACCCGCGCATCGTCCTCCCGCACCCCCGCGCGCACGAGCGCGCCTTCGTCCTGGTGCCCTGGCTGGACGTGGACCCGGACGCCGTGCTGCCGGGCTACGGGCCGGTCGCCGCGCTGGCGGCCCAGGCGACCGATCCGGTGACGCTGTACGAGGAGGGGGACGCATGAAGCGCACGCGTCCCACCTCCCTGATCGGCCTCGGGGTACTCGGACTGGTGGTGGGCTTCCTCGGGGAGCTCGCGGCGTCCGGCACCGGCATCGCCGTGTTCATCCCGCCGCTGACCCTGCCGATCACGCTGGTCGCGGTCGCGATCATCGTCGTGGCGTTCGCCATCCCGATCCGCCGGTCCGTGCGCGGCCGCAGCTCGCGCCGCATCGACCCGTTCCAGGCGACGCGGATCGTCGTCCTCGCCAAGGCGTGCAGCCTGAGCGGCGCGCTGCTGACCGGCGCGGGCGCCGGCATCCTGATCTACATCCTCACCCGGGACGTGCTGCCCGCCTCGAACGCGGTGCTGCTGACCTCGCTCGGCACGGCGGGCGCTGTCATCCTGCTCGTCGCGGGCCTGGTCGCCGAGTTCTTCTGCACCCTCCCGCCCGACGACAAGGACGACGACCCGGAGGCCGCCCGTGCCCGCTCGCATTGACCTCACCGTCGGGGAGTGGAACCGCGTCTCGCCGAAGTACGTCGTCGTGGTCGTCGTCAGCACCCTGATCAGCGGGATCGTCCTGAGCGCAGGGACGGTGTTCCTCTGGCTGGTCGCCGGGTGGTCGTGGGCGTGGACGCTGCTGGTGGTCGTCGTGGTCGCGACGCTCATCGGGCTGTTCATCGCGAACCGGCGCACCCGGTCGATCGGGTACATCCTGCGCGCCGACGACCTGCTCTTCCGACGCGGGATCATGTTCCAGCGCTTCGTGTCGGTGCCGTACGGGCGCATGCAGCTCATCGACATCACGCGCGGGCCGGTCGGGCGGATGCTCGGGCTGGCCGACCTGAAGTTCGTGACGGCGGCGGCGTCGACGAACGTCGTCGTCCCCGGACTCCCGGAGCCGCAGGCCGCGGAGCTGCGGGACCGCCTGGTGGAGCTGGCGGAGAGCCGCCGGGCAGGGCTGTGACCATTCCGGAGCCCGGGGGCGTGCCGCAGGGCGGGGCATCGGGCGCACCGCTGCCGGGTGCGCCTCTCCCCGGCGGCCCGCTGAACCCCGCCGAGCGCGCCGCCGAGCGCTTCACCGACGGCGAGTGGCACCGGCTCCACCCCGCGACGCCGTTGCTGCGCGGCGGCATCGTGTTCATCGCGGTCCTGGGCTTCGTGCTGTCCAACCTGCGCGAACGGCTGGTGAGCTTCTTCGTCGGAGCGCCCGACGTCGGCGGCGACCCGATCGACGCGATCGTCAACCACGGCTGGGAGGGCTGGGCGCTGCTCGGCGTCGCCGTCGTGCTGTTCGGCTGCCTCGCCGCGTTCTACGTGTCGTGGCGGATGCACAGCTTCCGGATCACCGACGACGCGGTGGAGGTGCGCAGCGGCATCCTGTTCCGCACCCAGCGCAAGGCCAGGCTCGACCGCATCCAGGGCATCAACGTGCAGCGGCCGCTGCTCGCGCGCATCTTCGGGGCGGCCAAGCTCGAGATCTCCGTGGCCGGGCACGACGCGAACGTGACCCTGGCATACCTCGGCTCGGTGCTCGCCGACGGGCTGCGGTCGGACGTGCTGCGGCTCGCGTCGGGTGTCCGGGAGGCGGAGGCCGCGGCCCCGGCTCCTGGCGTCGTCGCGGCCTCCCGCGCCGCCCAGGTCGGCGACTTCGTCAGCCGGCGCATCGACGACTTCCTCGCGCCGGAGCTCGACCCGAACGCGGCGCCGCCGGAGTCGGTCGTGAAGATCCCGCCCGTCCGCCTCGCCGGCTCGCTCGTGCTGAGCGGGTTCACCGTGTTCGTCGTCGCCGTGATCGTCCTGCTGGTGATCGGCTCGGCCGGCGGCGCGCCCTGGCTGCTGATCGTCGTCCTCCCCGGCCTGCTCGGCTCGGCGAGCTTCTACATCAACCGGTTCACCAAGTCCCTCCGGTACTCGATCGCGGGCACGCCCGACGGCGTACGGATGGGCTTCGGCCTGCTCACGACGAGCAACGAGACGCTGCCGCCGGGCCGCATCCACGCCGTCGAGGTGCTGCAGCCCCTCCTCTGGCGGCCGTTCGGCTGGTGGCAGATCCGCATCGACACGGCCGGTCACACGCGCGAGAAGGGCGCGGCGGGCCAGCCGAACACGACCATGCTGCCGGTCGGCGACCAAGCCGATGTGGCCAAGGTGCTGTCGCTGGTGCTCCCGGCGTTCACCGACGAGCACAGCGCCGCGATCCTGGAGGGCATGACCTCCCGCGGTCGCGACGCGTTCACCGGCAGCCCGCGCCGCGCGATCTGGCTGCGGCCGTTCTCGTGGCAGCGCACCGGTTTCCGGATGGTGGACGGGGCCGTGCTGCTGCGCCGCGGCTTCGTCTGGCGGAGCCTGGCGGTGGTGCCGCTGGCCCGGCTGCAGAGCCTGGAGTTGCAGCAGGGCCCGCTCGATCGGCTGCTCGGGGTGGCGGAGGCGCGCTTCCACACGGTCTCCGGCCCTGTTCATCCCCGGCTCGGCGCGATGGACGCGGCGACCAGCGAGCAGCTCTTCGAGAGCGTGGCGGTGCGCGCCGTGGCCGCCGCCGCCGCCGACCGCACCCACCGCTGGAGAGACACCCCGGGATTCGTGCCGAATGTCGACTCCAGCCCCGCGAAAAGCGACATTCGGCACGAATCCGACGAGGAGGACGCATGAACGACAGCACCCGCCGCTCCGGCCGTCTCGGCCTCGGCATCGTCGGCGCCGGGCGCGTCGGACCCGTGCTCGGCGCGGCACTCGCCGGAGCGGGCCACGCGATCGTCGGCATCTCCGCGGTGTCCGCCGAGAGCCGCGAGCGCGCCCAGGCGATGCTGCCCCAGGCGCCGATCCTGGACGTACCGACCCTCGTGGAGCGCAGCGAGCTCGTCATCCTCGCCGTCCCCGACCGTGAGCTGCCCGGCCTCGTCGCCGGCCTCGCCGCGACCGGGACCTGGCAGCCCGGTCAGCTCGTGCTGCACACCGCACCGGGCTACGGCGTCGAGGTGCTGCGCCCGGCCGCGGAGGCCGGCGCCATCCCGCTCGCGGTGCACCCGGCGTTCGAGTTCACGGGCACCAGCCTCGACCTCACCCGGCTGGCGGAGAGCTGGTTCGCCGTCACCGCGCCCACCCCGGTGCTCCCGATCGCGCAGGCCCTGGTGGTCGAGATGGGCGGCGAGCCGGTCGTGATCGCGGAGGCCGACCGTCCGGCCTACGCCGAGGCCATCGCGACGGCGACCGCGTTCTCGCGCTCGATCGTGGAGCAGTCCACCGGCATCCTCGCGGGGATCGGCGTCGAGAACCCCGGATCGTTCCTCAGCTCGCTGCTGCGCTCGGCCGTCGACAACGCCCTGACCCGCGCCGGAGCGCCGACCGCGCTCGACGTCGGCGACGTGCTGGAGGCGCTCGGCGCGGAGGACGGCCCGGGTGAGGGCGATCCCGGCGACGACGGTCGCGGCTGGTACCTCCGCGGCGAGTAGCCTGGATGCGGCCGCCTCGCCCGTGCGGGACCGGCGCCAACGACCTCACCGCCACCACCCCGAGAGGACCGTCATGCCGGACGTCGTGACCACCATCGCCGAACTGCGCGAGCGGGTGGCCCGCGCCAGGCGGGAAGCGGCGCTCGACGGCCCCGCCGACGCGCCCACGGGCCGGGTCGTGCTGGTCCCGACGATGGGCGCCCTCCACCGCGGCCATCTGAGCCTGGTGAGCCGGGCGCGCGACCTGGGCGGTCTCGTGGTCGTCTCGATCTTCGTCAACTCGCTGCAGTTCGGCCCGAACGAGGACCTGGACCGCTACCCGCGCACCCTCGACGCCGACGTCGCCGCGCTCGACGGCCTCGCCGACCTGGTCTTCGCGCCGACCGTCGCCGAGATGTATCCGGACGGCCCGTCCTCCACGCGGGTCTCCGCGGGCGAGGTCGGCCGGCTGTTCGACGGCGCCTCGCGCCCGGGTCACTTCGACGGGATGCTGACCGTCGTCGCCAAGCTGCTCAACATCGTCCAGCCCGACGTCGCCGTGTTCGGCCAGAAGGACGCCCAGCAGGTGCATCTGGTCGGCCGCATGGTCGACGACCTCGACCTCCCGGTCACCATCGCCGTGGTCGACACCGTGCGGGAGGAGGACGGCCTCGCCCTCTCCAGCCGCAACCGCTACCTGGACGACGACCAGCGGAGGGCCGCCATCACGCTGTCGCAGGCGCTCGCCGCCGGCGCGTCCGCGGCGTCCGGGGGAGCGGCAGCAGCCCTCGAAGCCGCGACCGCGCGCGTGCAGGCCGAGCCGGTCGTTAAACTGGACTATCTCGCGATCGTCGATCAGGACACGTTCCTCGAAGCGGGTGCGGACCTCCACGGTCCCGCGCTGCTGCTGATCGCCGCCCGCGTCGGCTCCACCCGCCTGATCGACAACGCGCGCATCACGCTCGGCTGAGCCTCCCTGAGACGCACGCCCTCCACAGAACCGCCGGAACGGAAGACACGATGACCGAAGCGCCCGCCACCGACCTCAACGCCGACGGCGACCTCACCGCCGACGAGATCAGCGAGCAGAAGGCCGTCCGACTGGCCAAGCGCGAGCGCCTCATCGCCGAGGCCGGCGACGCGGGCGGCGGCGCCTACCCGGTGCAGGTCCCCGTGACGACCACCATCCCCGAGGTGCGCGCCGCCTGGGGTCACCTGGAGGCCGACCAGACCTCCGGCGAGACCGTCGGCCTCGCCGGCCGCGTAGTCCACCAGCGCAACACCGGCAAGCTCTGCTTCGCCGTGCTGCAGTCGGGCGACGGCTCGCGCCTCCAGGCGATGGTCTCGCTCGCCGAGGTGGGCGAGGAGTCGCTGGCGCGCTGGAAGGAGCTGGTCGACCTCGGCGACCACGTCTTCGTCTCGGGCGAGGTCATCTCCAGCCGCCGCGGCGAGCTGTCGATCATGGTCCGCGGCTGGGAGATCGCGTCCAAGGCGATCCTGCCGCTGCCGAACCTCCACAACGAGCTCAACGAGGAGACGCGTGTCCGCTCGCGGTACCTCGACCTGATCGCGCGCGAGCAGGCCCGCCGCAACGTGCTCGACCGTGCCGCCGCCGTCGCGAGCCTGCGCAGCACCTTCGCGGGCCAGGGCTTCGTGGAGGTCGAGACGCCGATGCTGCAGGTGATGCACGGCGGCGCCTCCGCCCGCCCGTTCGTCACCCACTCCAACGCGTTCGACACCGAGCTCTTCCTGCGCATCGCGCCGGAGCTGTACCTGAAGCGCGCGGTCGTCGGCGGCATCGACCGGGTGTTCGAGATCAACCGCAACTTCCGCAACGAGGGCGCGGACTCCACGCACTCGCCCGAGTTCGCGATGCTGGAGGCCTACCAGGCGTACGGCGACTACAACTCGATCGCCGACCTGACCCAGCAGCTCATCCAGGACGCGGCGCTCGCCGTCTCCGGCTCGCACGTGGTCACCTGGGCGGACGGCACCGCGTACGACCTCGGCGGCCAGTGGGACCGCATCCGGATGTACGACAGCCTCTCGGAGGCCATCGGCGAGGAGATCACCCCGCAGACCCCGATGTCGCGGCTGCGCGAGCTGGCGGCGGAGGCCGAGATCGAGGTGCCGCACCCGCTGCCCGGCAAGTACGTCGAGGAGCTGTGGGAGCACCACGTGAAGTCGGGGCTCGTGCGCCCGACCTTCGTCATGGACTTCCCGGTCGACACCAGCCCGCTCGTGCGCGCGCACCGCTCGCGCGACGGCGTGGTCGAGAAGTGGGATCTGTACACGCGCGGCTTCGAGCTGGCGACCGGCTACTCCGAGCTGATCGACCCCGTCGTGCAGCGCGAGCGCTTCGTGGAGCAGGCGCGCCTCGCGGCCGCCGGCGACGACGAGGCGATGCGCTTGGACGAGGAGTTCCTGCGCGCCCTCGAGTTCGGCATGCCCCCCACCGGCGGCATGGGCATGGGCATCGACCGCCTCCTCATGGCCCTCACCGGCCTCGGCATCCGCGAGACCATCCTCTTCCCCCTGGTGAAGTAACGCCGAGGGGCACGTAAACGCCCCTAAAACGCGGTTTTAGGGGCGTTTACGTGCCCCTCGATGCGGGGAGCGGGGGGCTCAGCCGCGCTGGTGGAGGTGCGCTTGCGTGAGCGCCTCCATCTCCTCGTCGCTGAGCTCGTCCAGCTTCTTTCCCTCGCGGCGGTCCAGGCGCATCCATCGGATGAACAGGATGACCAGGATCGGGACGTCCGCGATCTCGGCGATGAACCACAGGAAGTCGCCGGACAGATGCTGGTCGTGCAGGGCGCTCGGGAACCACAACGGCAACGGGCCGACGATCGCCGGAGCGTGGTCCAGCACGGCGTCGTTGAGCCGCAGCAGCAGCCCGGGGATGGCGTCGAGCAGCAGCGCGACGAACGCCAGCAGGAACTCGACCGTGATGAAGAAGCTGGTGTGGATCACGGAGTGGGCCGCGATCGGCAGCACCATCAGCAGGCCCGCGAGCGGCACCAGCACGGAGATGGTCCATTCCGACCACGGGTTGTCGCGGAGGACCGCTGCGACCGGCGTCAGGAAGATCATGAACGCCGCGCAGGCGAAGACCGTCGCGAAGATGGCGTTGCCGAACAGCCGCACCGGTCGCGACTGCAGGAACCGGTCGGTGCGCCCCTGACCCGTGCTGCCCAGCGCCACCCGCGCGAGCGCGATCGGCCTCCCGAGGCTCACGAGCGCGGGCACGACGAACAGCAGCAGCGCGATCCGCGTCGTGAACGCCCAGCGCAGCTCCTGGCTCTCGGCGCCTAGGAAGCCGAACGAGATGACCGCGTACGAGCCGAGCCCGAGCAGCAGGTACATCCACGTCAGCCGCGCCGGCCAATGGTGGCCGCGGCGCCGCAGGGACAGCACGCCGCCGAGGTAGAGGGCCACCGCTGCGACGAGCATGACTGCGGCCGCCGGGTCGAACGACCAGGTGGTGAGGAAGACGAGGAAGGGAGGCGTGGTGCTGCTCCGGGGGAGTCGGGTTTCACATGTGCGCGAGGTACCATTATCCCGCTATGGGAGACATCATCGGTGGAATCGTCTGGTCGCTGGCCCCGACCGTGCTCGTCGGCCTGCTGTTCTGGGCGATCATGCGCGCCATCGTGCGTGCCGACCGCACCGAGCGCAAGGTGTACTCCCGCATGGAGAACGAGGAGCGCGCCCGCCGCGGCCTCGCCCCCAAGAGCTGAGCGCACTCTCAGGAGGAGCCCGCCGCCCGGCCCGATGACGCCGTCCGATCGTGCGCCGTCTCGCTCCGGAGGCTCGCCGCCCGCTACGGTAGGCATTCGAGGGCGCCGTTCCGGCGTCCTCACCGGCTGACGCCCGAGGGGGATGGATGGACGCGGGTTTCCTGACCACGACGATCGTCGTCCTCGCGCTGCTCCTCGACTTCGTCATCCGCGTCATCGCGATCATCGTCGTCCCGCGCAACCGCAAGCCCACCTCCGCGACGGCCTGGCTGCTGGCCATCTTCCTCATCCCGTACATCGGCGTGCTGTTCTTCCTGCTCATCGGCAGCTACAAGCTCCCGAAGAAGCGCCGCGAGAAGCAGGAGGAGATCAACACCTTCATCCTCGACAGCACCGAGGGCATGGAGCGGGTGCGCCGCGACCACCCGTGGCCGACGTGGCTGGAGTCGGTGGTCGAGCTCAACCGCAACCTGGGCGCGATGCCGCTGGTCGGCGGCAACCGGGCCAGCCTCAACGGGCACTACGACGACTCGCTGGCCGCGATGACCGCCGCGATCGCCGACGCGAAGAAGTACGTGCACGTCGAGTTCTACATCCTCACGCTCGACAAGACCACCGCGCCGTTCTTCGAGGCGATGGAGGCCGCGGTCGCCCGCGGGGTCGTCGTGCGCGTGCTGCTCGACCACATCGCGTCGGTGCGCACGCCCGACTACAAGGCCACCATCAAGCGCCTGACCACGATGGGCGCGAAGTGGCACCTGATGCTGCCGGTGCAGCCGTTCAAGGGCAAGTACCAGCGACCGGACCTCCGCAACCACCGCAAGCTGCTCATCGTGGACGGGCGGGTGGCGTTCATGGGATCGCAGAACGTCATCGACCGCAGCTACAACAAGAAGTCGAACATCAAGCGCGGCCTCAAGTGGAAAGAGCTCATCGTCCGCCTGGAGGGCCCGATCGTCGCCGGTCTGAACGCGATCTTCATCACCGACTGGTACAGCGAGACCGACGAGCTGCTCCGCCGCGAGACGGAGCCGATCACCGACGAGGACGCCCGCAACGCGAACGACCCCGAGGAGCTCGACGCCCAGGTGGTGCCGTCCGGCCCCGGGTTCGCGGGCGAGAACAACCTCCGGCTCTTCCTCGCGCTGCTGTACTACGCGCAGGAGCGCATCGTCATCACCTCGCCGTACTTCGTGCCGGACGAGGCCATGCTCACGGCCATCACGACCGCCACCCAGCGGGGCATCGCCGTCGACCTGTTCGTCTCCGAGATCGGCGACCAGGCGCTCGTCTACCACGCGCAGCGCTCGTACTACGAGGCGCTGCTGCGGGCCGGCGTGCGGATCTGGATGTACAAAGCGCCCTACATCCTGCACGCGAAGCACTTCACGATCGACGACGACGTCGCCGTCATCGGGTCGAGCAACATGGACATGCGCTCGTTCCTGCTGAACATGGAGGTCTCGCTGATGGTGCGCGGACGCTCGTTCGTCGAGCAGATGCGCGAAGTGGAGGACGGCTACCGCCGCGACAGCCGCGAGCTGACCCTGGACGAGTGGATGAAGCAGCCCCTCCGCTCCACCGTCCTCGACAACCTCGCCCGCCTCACCTCCGCCCTGCAGTAGCCGTTAGCCGCGCGGCTTCAGCCGCACCGTCGGCAGCGCCGGCGCCGGCAGCGCGCTGCCGGCATACCCGCCCACCGTCCCGAACCGCCCCTCCGGATCCTCCCCGTCGATCACGTCGCGCTGCCACTCGGCCCGCGCCGCGACGATGTCCTCGTGGCTGCGGCCGATGAAGTTCCACCACATGACGATCTCCTCGCCGAGCGGCTCGCCGCCGAGCAGCAGGAGGCGCGCGGGCCCGGCGGCCTCCACCTCCACGGAGTCCCGCCCGGGGCAGAGGTACGCGAGATGCGCGAGGGGCACGGCGGAGCCGGCGACCGTCACCTCCCCGGCGTCGACCAGGACGCCGTGCTCGAAGGCCGGATCAAGCGGCACGGTCACCCGCGCTCCCGCGGGCAGGGTGAGCTCCGCGCCGACCAGCGGAGAGAACACGGTCGCCGCCGTCCCGCTCCCGGCCAGCGCGCCGACGAAGGTCCGCACGGTCGCGTCCCCGAGCGCCGCCGGCGACGGGACGTGGTGCTCGAAGAAGGGGGCGACCTCCCGCGACGCGCTCGGCAGCGCCACCCAGAGCTGGACGCCGTGCAGCCGCTGCGTCCCTGGCGTGGACACCTCGGAGTGGCTGATCCCGCGTCCCGCCGTCATCAGGTTGAGCTCGCCCGGCCGCACCAGGGCGTGGCTGCCGACGCTGTCGCGGTGGTCGATCTCGCCCTCGAACAGCCAGCTCACCGTCTGCAGCCCGGTGTGCGGATGCGGCGGGACCTGCATCCCGCCGGTCAGCGAGACGTCGTCCGGGCCGTAGTGGTCGACGAAGCACCAGCCGCCGATCAGGGAGCGCCGCCGCTGGGGGAGGGTGCGCCGCACGGTCATCGCACGCGGTCCGCCGAGCGGAACCTCGCGCGGCTCCAGGATCTCCACGCCCGCGTCGGCGACGATCACGTCGTCGCCCGCGAGGACCTCCACCGGGTCGCGCTCGAGGTTGCTCATGGCGGCATCCTAGGCGTCATCGCGCCACCATAGAATGAGCGCGTGAATCGTGCAGCGCGCCCCCGGACGTCCATCGCCGCCTCCGCCGTGCTCGTCGCAGCGGCCCTGCTGCTCGCGGGATGTACGAGCACGCAGGTGAAACCCGCGAAGGACTACGCGGGCGAGCCGCAGGGCGTCCAGCCCCCGGCCAGCAGCGCGGGCGGCGCCTCCTGGGCGACCTGGCTGGACAACGGAAAGCAGTTCGGGATCGTGCTCAACGGCAGCTCCACCTGCCCGCCGACCGTGCAGTCGGTGAAGGTGGTGGCGTCCAATCAGCTGGAGGCCATGCTCGCCCCCGCGGCCGGCGGCGTGTGCACGCACGACATCGTCCCGCACACCACCGTGTTCGACACGCCCAGCGGCCTGACGACCAGCTCGGACGTCACCGTCAAGCTCCCCGACACCACCCTCACGATCGCCGCCATCCGCGGCTGACACGGCGTCACGCCTCCAGCGAACATGCCTCCGAAGCACGGGATGCCGCGGCTACCCTCGATGTATCGGCGCCGACCCTGCAACGGTGTCGCCAAGGAGTAGACATGTTCGAGAGATTCACCGACCGCGCTCGCCGCGTCGTCGTCTTGGCCCAGGAAGAGGCCAAGATGCTCAACCACAACTACATCGGGACGGAGCACATCCTGCTCGGCCTGATCCACGAGGGTGAGGGTGTCGCCGCCAAGGCTCTGGAATCGCTCGGTATCTCGCTGGACGCCGTCCGCGAGCAGGTCCAGGACATCATAGGCCAGGGTCAGCAGCAGCCGACCGGCCACATCCCCTTCACGCCGCGCGCCAAGAAGGTCCTGGAGCTGAGCCTCCGCGAGGCCCTCCAGCTCGGCCACAACTACATCGGCACCGAGCACATCCTGCTCGGCCTCATCCGCGAGGGCGAGGGCGTCGCCGCCCAGGTTCTCGTGAAGCTGGGCGCCGACCTCAACCGCGTTCGTCAGCAGGTCATCCAGCTCCTCTCCGGCTACCAGGGCAAGGAGCAGGTGCAGGTCGGCGGCAACGATCAGGCGACGGCGCAGGCAGGCAGCCAGATCCTCGACCAGTTCGGCCGCAACCTCACGCAGGCCGCGCGCGACAACAAACTCGACCCCGTGATCGGGCGCGAGAAAGAGATCGAGCGCGTCATGCAGATCCTGTCGCGCCGCTCCAAGAACAACCCCGTGCTGATCGGTGAGCCCGGCGTCGGCAAGACCGCCGTCGTTGAGGGCCTCGCCCAGGCGATCGTCCGCGGCGACGTGCCCGAGACGCTGAAGGACAAGCAGCTCTACACACTCGACCTCGGCTCGCTCATCGCCGGCTCCCGCTACCGCGGCGACTTCGAGGAGCGCCTGAAGAAGGTCACCAAGGAGATCCGCACCCGCGGCGACATCATCACCTTCATCGACGAGATCCACACGCTCGTCGGCGCCGGTGCGGCCGAGGGCGCGATCGACGCCGCCAGCATCCTGAAGCCGCTGCTGGCCCGCGGCGAGCTGCAGACCATCGGCGCGACCACGCTCGACGAGTACCGCAAGCACTTCGAGAAGGATGCGGCGCTGGAGCGCCGGTTCCAGCCCATCCAGGTGGCGGAGCCGTCGCTGCCCCACACGATCAACATCCTCAAGGGGCTGCGCGACCGGTACGAGGCGCACCACAAGGTGTCCATCACCGACGGTGCGATCGTGGCAGCGGCGAACCTCGCCGACCGCTACATCCAGGACCGCTTCCTGCCGGACAAGGCCATCGACCTGATCGACGAGGCCGGCGCCCGCCTGCGCCTGTCGATCCTGTCGGCGCCGCCGGAGCTGCGCGAGTTCGACGACAAGATCGCCGCCGTGCGCTCCCAGAAGGAGGCCGCGATCGAGGACCAGGACTTCGAGAGGGCCGCCTCCCTGCGCGACGAGGAGAAGAACCTCCTCGGCGAGCGGCTGCGCCTGGAGAAGCAGTGGCGCTCGGGCGACGTCAAGACGACGGCCGAGGTCGACGAGGGCCTGATCGCGGAGGTACTGGCTCAGGCCACCGGCATCCCGGTCTTCAAGCTCACCGAGGAGGAGTCCGCTCGCCTGGTGTTCATGGAGAAGGCCCTGCACCAGCGGGTCATCGGTCAGGAAGAGGCCATCTCGGCGCTCTCCAAGACCATCCGCCGCACCCGTGCCGGCCTGAAGGACCCCAAGCGCCCTTCCGGCTCGTTCATCTTCGCCGGCCCCACCGGTGTCGGTAAGACGGAGCTGGCCAAGGCGCTCGCGGAGTTCCTGTTCGACGACGAGTCGGCGATGATCTCGCTCGACATGTCGGAGTACGGCGAGAAGCACACGGTCTCCCGGCTGTTCGGCGCCCCTCCCGGGTTCGTCGGCTTCGAGGAGGGCGGCCAGCTCACCGAGAAGGTCCGCCGCAAGCCGTTCAGCGTCGTGCTGTTCGACGAGATCGAGAAGGCGCACCCGGACATCTTCAACTCGCTGCTCCAGATCCTGGAGGAGGGACGTCTGACGGACGGTCAGGGTCGCGTGGTCGACTTCAAGAACACCGTGATCATCATGACCACGAACCTCGGCACGAAGGACATCTCCGGCGGCCCCGTCGGCTTCCAGATCGAGGGCGACCCGACCACCGGTTACGACCGGATGCGCGGCAAGGTCTACGAGGAGCTCAAGAAGAACTTCAAGCCGGAGTTCCTCAACCGCGTGGACGAGATCATCGTGTTCCCGCAGCTCAACAAGGCCGAGCTGCTGCAGATCGTGGACCTGTTCATCAAGCGCCTCTCCGACCGGCTGCTCGACCGTGACATGACGATCGAGCTGGCGGTCCCGGCCAAGGAGCGCCTGATCGAGGTCGGCTTCGACCCGACGCTGGGAGCCCGGCCGCTGCGCCGTGCGGTCCAGCACGAGATCGAGGACCGGCTGAGTGAGAAGATCCTCCACGGCGAGCTGAACGCGGGCGACCACGTGCACGTCGACTTCAAGGACGGCGACTTCGTGTTCACCACGACCGCCCGCCAGGAGTCCGTCAGCGCCGGCGCCAACACCGCCGCCGCCATCGGAACCGGCCCGGCCACTCCCGACCTCGCCGCGAACGGCTGAAACCGCCGAGTACGCGAATAATCCGTTCGAAACCGCCGAGTACGCAGACTGTCTGCGTACTCGGCGGTTTCTTCGTGCGGGGGTGGGGGTCGGTAGGGTTGGAGGCGTGAGTTCTGACGGCGCGTATGTGGTTCGGAGGGCGCGGACCAGCGACGTGCCCGGTATCCGGGAGCTCGTGGAGCCGCTCGTGCAGCGGCGCATCCTGCTCGGCAAGGAAGCGGTGACCTTCTACGAGTCGGTACAGGAGTTCCGCGTCGCCGAGACCGCAGAGGGCGAGCTGATCGGCTGCGGCGCGCTGCACGTGATGTGGAGCGACCTCGCCGAGGTGCGCACGCTCGCGGTCGCGGATCCGTGGCTCGGTCGCGGTGTCGGCCGCGCGCTGCTCGGCCGGCTGGAGGCCGACGCGGCGGAGCTCGGACTCAGCCGGCTGTTCTGCCTCACCTTCGAGGTCGGCTTCTTCGAGCGCAACGGCTTCGAGGACATGGGGTCGGAGTCCATCGATCCGACGCTGTACGCCGAGCTCGTCCGCTCGCACGACGAAGGCGTCGCGGAGTTCCTCGACCTCGCCCGCGTGAAGCCCAACACCCTGGGAAACACGCGCATGTTGAAGCATCTCTGAGCGCGCCTGCCCCGGCGTGTCGCGGGTCGGCGCTACTCTGCGGGCATGTCGACGTTCAAGAACCCAGTCGGCCCGAAGCCGAGCGGCGTTTACTGGCGCCGTCGGCTCATCGTCCTCCTCGGCCTCGTCGCGGTCGTGGTGGTCATCGTCCTGATCGTGGTCCGGCCCGGCTCGTCGAGCGGCGAGCCCGCCAAGGCTCCCGTGACGACGAACACGCCGGCGCATACCCCGGCCGCCACGAGCATCCCGACCTCCAGTGCCAGCGCGAGCGGCCAGGCGTGCAAGCCGGCCGACGTCAAGGTGGAGGCCGTGACGGACGCCGCGAGCTACACCGCGGGCCAGCTCCCGCAGCTCTCGGTCGCCCTCACCAACACGGGAGCGAACGCGTGCGTCCTCGACGCCGGGACCGCCCAGCAGGTGTTCACGATCACCAGCGGCTCGGAGGTCTACTGGAAGTCGACGGACTGCCAGAGCTCGAAGGTCGACGCCCAGGTGCTGCTGCAGCCGGGCAAGACGATCTCGTCGCAGACCCCGATCACCTGGGACCGCACGCGGTCCGACCCCTCCACGTGCCAGGCGCAGCGCGCACAGGTGCCGGCCGGCGGGGCGTCGTACCACCTGCAGGTGTCGGTCGCGGGCATCACCTCGGCGACGACGAAGCAGTTCGCGCTGCGCTGAGCCGCCCTGTTTCTCCTCCACAGATCGGGCGTGGGCGGGACTACTCCACGAGTTCCGCGATCCTCCCGCGGATGACGGTGGCCGACCGTAGTGTGGAGCGCGACTGAGGAGGTTCCGTGGCAAAGGCCGCTGTGACGTATCGCTGCACCGGGTGCGGCTGGACGACGGTGAAGTGGGTGGGCCGCTGCGGCGAATGCCAGGAGTGGGGAACCGTCGCGGAGGCGTCGGCGCCGACGGGCGTGTTCCGTGCGCTGAAGCCGGTCGTCGTGAGCGCGGACCGGGCGGCGCGCGCGATCACGTCGGTCGGCACGGAGCCGGCGGAGCGCCGGCCGAGCGGCATCGGCGAGTTCGACCGGGTGCTCGGTGGCGGCATCGTGCCGGGTGCTGCCATCCTGCTGAGCGGTGAGCCAGGGGTCGGCAAGTCGACGCTGCTGCTGGAGGTGGCCTCCCGGGCCGCGAGCGAGGGCCGGCCAGTGCTCTACGTGAGCGCCGAGGAGTCCGTGGGCCAGGTGCGGATGCGGGCCGAGCGCACCGGCGCCATGCACGACCAGCTCTTCCTCGCCTCCGAGACCGACCTGGCGACGATCATCGGTCAGATCGACGCGGTGCGGCCCTCGCTCGTCATCGTGGACTCCGTGCAGACCGTGTCGAGCGGGTCGATCGAGGGGATGGCGGGAGGTCCGAGCCAGGTGCGCGAGGTCGCCAGCACGCTCATTCGCGTGGCCAAGGAGCGCGACCTCCCCATCCTGATCGTGGGCCACGTCACCAAGGACGGCTCGATCGCCGGTCCGCGGCTGCTGGAGCACCTGGTGGATGTCGTGTGCCAGTTCGAGGGCGACCGCCAGACCGCGCTGCGGTTCGTGCGTGCGCTGAAGAACCGGTTCGGGCCGACGGACGAGGTCGGCTGCTTCGAGATGGCCGGCGACGGCATCGCCGAGGTGCCCGACCCGAGCGGACTCTTCCTCAGTCGCACGGCGACGCCGGTGTCCGGCACCTGCGTCACCGTGGCGATGGAGGGCAGGCGGCCGCTGCCGGTGGAGGTGCAGGCGCTCGTCGTGGCGACCACGGCGCCCAACCCGCGGCGCGTGACGAACGGGGTGGACTCCTCGCGCGTCGCGATGCTGCTGGCGGTCCTGGAGCGGCGTGCCGGCATCCGCCTGGGCGACAAGGACGTGTACGTGTCCACCGTCGGCGGGGTGCGGCTGGCCGAGCCAGGAGCCGACCTGGCCATCGCACTGGCGGTGGCGTCGGCGGCGACGGACCGTGCCATCCCGCACACACTCGTCGCGTTCGGCGAGATCAGCCTGGCGGGGGAGATCCGGCCGGTGACGAGCGGCAAGCAGCGGGCGACCGAGGCGACGCGGCTCGGATTCTCGACCCGCATCGACGAGCGCGCCGCGACGATCCGGGAGGCGCTGCGCGTCGCCTTCACCGCCGCCGCCACCCCACGCGAGCGAGAACTCGACGCCGCCTTCTGACCCGTCCCCGCCTCCGGCGCCCCCGCCCGCAGCTAACGGAGGACATCCGCCCCCGACACGCCGCGCGACTCCTCCGCTGACTGCTCGCACGCGGCGCGTCGAACGGAATCTCCTCCCGTAGCGACGCGAGGGTTCTCGCGGCCGGGCGGCCGGGCCACAATGGGCCGCATGGCCAACCTGACGTTCACCCTCCGTTCGGGCCGACGTGTCGGCGTCACCACCCTGGGCGACCCGGTCGCCGCGCGTGTCATCGTGTTCTGCCATCCCGCCCCCGGCTCGTCGGTGTTCGACCCCGACCCGGACGCGTCGGCGAACCGCGGCGTCCACATCGTCTCGCTCGACAGGCCGGGCTACGGCTCCAGCGACCCGTGGCCGGCCGGCTCCTGGCCCAGCATCGTGGGCGCCGCCGACGACATCGCCGAGTACATCCGCGAGATGAAGCGGCTGGAGTCGCCGATCGGCGTCAACCGCCCGCCGACGATCGGCATCGCCGGCTGGTCGGCCGGCGGCCGGGTGGCGCTCGCCTTCGCGGCAAAGCATCCCGAGCTCGTCGACCGGGTCGCGGTGGTCGCGACGCCCGCCCCGAACGAGGACGTGCCGTGGATCCCGCCCGAGCTGCAGAAGCAGTCCGACGAGCTGGGCCGCCTCTCACCCGACGAGGCGAGGAGCCGGCTGTCCGCCATGCTGCAGGGCCAGGCCGACGCGATGCGGGCCGCCGACCTGGAGAGCGGCGTCCCCCTCGACGCGCTCGGCGCCGGACCGGTGGACGCCGAGGTGCTCGGCCGCCGTGGCCTGGAGGACCGGCTCGGCCGGATGCTGAAGGACGCCTACCGCCAGGGTCCGGGCGGCGTGGCGGCCGACATCCTGAGCTACACCACGCGTCCGTGGGGCTTCGATCCGGGAGCGGTGCGGGCGAAGACGCTCATCATCGGCGGCGACGCCGACCCGATCGCCGGCCACGCGCACGCAGCCTGGTACCGGAAGGCCATCCCGGACGCCCGGATGGAGATGGTGCCGGGCGCCGGCCACCTCGTCATCGCGCCGGCCTGGGAGCGGGTGCTGTCGTTCCTGGCGCCGCACCCGGAGCCGCTGCACGACGCAGGCTAGAGCGCGGCCCGCCGCGGAAACTTGGCCTTCGCCTGCTCGATGACCGCGGGCAGGAAGGCGGACGCCCAGACCCGGTAGCCGTGGTCGTTCGGGTGAAACCAGTCGTCCGCGAAGTGGTGCAGCGCCCCGCGCCACCCCTCCCGCCGCATGGCCTCGTGCAGCGGGACGACCGTGAGTCCGCGCTCGGCGGCCGCTTCGCGGAGGATGTCGTTCCCGACCGCGACCTTGCGCTCGTTGTGCGGCAGGTAGAAGTACGGGAGGTCGGCCACGATCGCGTCCGCCGGCAATGCGTCGAACACCCGGCCGATGCCCTCCCGGAACCGCGCGGCGTCGAAGTCGGCGATGTCGTTCGCGCCGATCGACACGGTGACGAGGTCGGGGGCGTGGTCGGCGAGCCGGGGCAGTTGGTCGGCGGCGGCCAGCGCGACGGTCGCCCCGGACACGGACAGGTTGACGACCTGGACGCTGCGCCCGGTCGCGGCGCGGACGTGGTTGGCGATCACGCCGACATAGCTGTTGCGCGGCGCGGAGGCGCCGATCCCCTGCGCGGCACTGTCCCCGATGGCCACGTAGAGGATTTCGCCCTCCGTCTTGGCGTGGTCGCGCCACCACGCGGAGTGCACGGGCAGCGTCTCGTTGATGCGCTCCTTGCCAGCGGCGAGCGACGCGCGCTGCTGCGCGACCCACGCCCGCCCGGCCACCGCGCCTGCCGCGACGACGAGGGCGCCGCCCAGCCAGATCACCGGCTTCAGAATTCCCACCCCGGCAGCGTACTGCCGTCCTCTTGCGCTTCCCTGAGCTTCGGACGCGCCCGGCCCGCCCGATTCGCGGTGACCGCGCGCATCCAGTAAACTCATCGGCGGTACCGTGTCCGAGCGGCCGAAGGTGCAACTCTCGAAAAGTTGTGTGGGTGAAAGCCCACCGTGGGTTCAAATCCCACCGGTACCGCCAGTGTGAAACCCCTGCCATCCCCGTGTTTACAAGGGATGCGGGGGTTTTTGCTTTCGCCGAAAAGGTCGTGTGACTACATTTTGACTACATCTCGCGAGACGGTTCAGGCGCTAGGCAGTGATCGGTGGGCCATTTGTTGATCGGCATAGGCAGGCCATAGCTCTAATGCGTTAGTCGGTCTGATCTGTCCGCTTCTATGCGAGCACGCGCACCTCATCGACAGCGAGTTGAGGCGGGTCGATCTCGCTAACGTTGAGCGGGTGCCATGTCTCGGTAGATGGATCGCCGAATAGCGCCAGATTCCAGGCGTCCGCCCAATTCGCAGCGGCCGAAGGGTAGGCAATGCCTGTTGACCCCCACGCCCACGTCGCATGTGCCAGGTCCCAACAAGCCATATAGCGTTCATGTTCATCGACGTCGGACGAAGTCAGGCGATCGAGCGAGATTCCAACGTCCGCTTGCGCTTGCTCGTGCCTCACGTCCAAGCATTCACCCGGGATATTCAAATCGACCTCAAAGAGACGGATTCGCAAATGGTCCTGCAGCGAAAAGAATTCAGGGTGTCGCCTCAAGAACTCGGCAACAGCGCCCTTTGCGGTTTCCGCAAAATAGATTGCCTTGAAGGAGCCGTCTCCGAATCGACCGATCGAGGTCCACGGCAACTCGGGAGCGTATTCCGCCGCAGCTGGAGTCCAACGGAAAAGGGCGATGCTCCCCGGCCGCCACAGTGGTGCAAATGTCTCGTAATGCACCTAGCTGAACGACGGGTTCAAGTACGATCGGGTGAGTTCGAGCACGCGATCCAGGTGGCCTCGCCGGATTTGATCAGCGGGTGTGGCTCCGCCAAGCGCCGGAACTGAGGTGCTCGCCCATTGCGGCAGCGCAGCGGGCTCGAGAACGCAGGACACGTTATAAACGATCTGAGCGAGGACGTCCCATCGTCGCTCGTAGTCGCGGCTAATGGGTTCTTCTCCGTGTGCGTAACGGACGAGCTTCGCCTCGCTAATGCCAAGAAGACGAGCCGTCTCCTCGAAAGAGACATCAGCAAGCCGTGCCAGCAGCACGCCGAGGAGGGCTGTCCGTTGTCCGCCATCGGGACCGCCGCTTTTCGAAATCCGAACCGCCTTCGCAATCACAGCTTCATCAACGGTCGCGCGGAGATGATCAGTAAGCGGCCCGTCCGAAATAGCGACACCCGAGACCGCATCAACGCTCTCGGTCGCAGCGATGTCTGCAAGTAGCGTCATCTTTCTCTCACTTCTGAGTTCGGGGCCGGGGCTGCAGCGAGGACCTGTAATCCTCGGTGGTAGCCCAGTGGAAGAAGCTTGTCATACCCTCGCTGAAATAACGCAGCAAGCTCACGATATCTTCCCCGGGAGCAACTGGATATGGCCTCTCAGTGAAGTAGTCCATGTCGAGGACATAACGACGCTCTGCACCTTCGTCCGCGAGACCGCTGCGCACGACGAGCATGTTCTCATCGTCTTCGAATTGAACTTGAAATGCGGCCTGCAAGATTGGAACCGGAAGGTCTTCGACCGCGAGGATCCCGAGCACCTCGGGTCGAATCGAGGAGCGGAAGAAACTGGGATCGTCCGAACCTATCGCGTTGATCTTGCGAAGACCGATTCTGATGCTGTCTGCTGGTCGCAAAGTGCTGCGAAGCGCCCGCAGTATGTTGTCTATTCTCGAGAGGAACTCGTCGATGCTCGAGTACGACGGAGTCTCGAGCGAAACGAAGTTTACGGCAAGCCCAACGGTCCATTGTTTGGCCTCATCGGTCAGCCGCCACACCGGCGGGCTTGCGCTGAGGCCTATGGAATCGGGTCCCACCTGGACGCTGGCAGACTGCTCCTTGGGTAGGAGGATCGGGTACTGCTCGCGGAGAACGGTCTGAAAGCCAGTAAGTCCCGCACCTGAGATCAACGCAAGAATCGGGGGAAATTGAATCTGGCAGAGCACGCTCGTTAAGGGCGCGTCGTCGAATACGACGTCCTCATGTGTTCCGAAGTTGAGTGACAACTGACCTCGCACCGTTCGACTTGGCTACAACCTACCTCGGAAGCTCCCGTCTTCCACGAAGTTTGACAGTTGCGGTTCCGTTGCGTGTCGTTGAGCGAGGGGTTTCTCAGCGTCCGGGTTACAACATCGAGCGCGTTCGCTTGACTCGTGAGCTGCTCTAGTGGGCCGCCAAGGTTGCCCGAGCGCGCGCTGTATCCATAGCGATGGCTACAGCGTCCAGGTCGTCATCGAATAGATCCGCATACGTGTCGAGGGTCATTGCCGCAGACGAATGGCCAAGCATGCGCTGCACTGATTTGACGTTGGCGCCGGCACTGATCGCGAGGCTGGCTGCCGTGTGTCGAAGGTCATGAATCGTGACACGGGGGAACGTTCCGTCGTCGGCCTGCGATCGCGCGATTGCCGAGACATACCAGCCTCTACGTCGATCAGGTTGGTGCAGGTAGCTGTCCCCATCGCCAAAGAGCAGCTGTGATGGGGCCTTGCTCGCGGTCGTTGTAGCCAGTAGCGGTACAAGGAACGGTGGAATGGGGACGCTTCGAGCTTCGCCGGTCTTTGGGGTTCCGACATGGATCGTGCCGGAGACTTCCACGGCATTCTCATGCACTTCGACGCGTCGGCGAACTAGGTCAACATCGCGAACGCGCAGCGCAGTTGCTTCGCCCCACCGCAGGCCAGTGTAGGCGAGGAAGAGAACCATAATTCGGTGCCTCTTCGCATTCTCCGCAAGGAGATCGACCTGCGTGTGGCTCAGATACTTGTGCTTGCCCTTTAGCTTTCGAGGGAGATTGACGCCGCGTGCAGGGTTGGAGGGGATTCGGCGATCCAGAACTGCGGTGTCGAGGATTCCGGCAAGCACGCCATAGGCGCGGAGGACAGTTGTCGCCGAGCGCGGCTTGCCATCGCCTTTAGTGAAGGCTGTCACCCAGTTTTGGACCTCCGAGTGACGGATCTCTCCCACCCGCCTGCTTCCCCATTTCGGTTCGACGTGCAGTCGCCAGGCGATCTCGACAGGGCGAAGCGACGAAGGCTTGAGATGGTGCTGGTTGGCCAGCCACTCCGACCCGAGGACGCTGATCGTAGATCGTGACGCTCGAGCGTCCACGAACTCGCCTCGAGCCTTCGCGACCTCGACGGATGCCAGAAAGAGTTCGGCGTCTCGCTTGGTCCGAAAGCCCCGCTTGCCGGTGAGGTCGTGCTCAGGTGTTCTGTACTGGACGCGGTATCGCTTGCCGCCGGCCGTTTCGTACGCGTGAATGCTCCCCATACCTCAACTCCAATCGCCGATCGACGCTTTGCGCCGCGATGAGGTGGGTGGCATCAGGCTACGCGCGGGCGCCGACATCCCGTCTTCGGGAGACGGAGCAGAAGTAGCGGGGACGGCAGTCTCGGGCAGACTGGTCCCGTGGAACGGCAACCTCCGGAGCCGAAGCCTTGGGGTGCTTCGGACGATGAAGCAATCGCACTGTGCCGCGAGTGGATGATCTACCTCGGCGCTGCAGACACCGTCGTGGCCTCCGGAGACGCGGTTCGCGCATGTGACCTCTATAGCGCGGGCTACTTGGCGTGGGTCGACAATGAACGCGGTAACCTCGACGTCGCTCAAGTGACCAGAGCGGCGTCGGTCTCGGCGGCCGACGGAAGACGAGGTCTGATCTTCGTGCGACATGGCGTGCTCCCGCAGGCTGTTGATAGGGCCGACGAACTCGGTGTCGCAATCTTTGGGTTCGATCCCCAGGGTGCAACCCTGGATGGAGGCAATCTGCTTGGGCTCGAGCTGTGCTCGATTGGTCTCGCCCGATAGGGCGAACGCCTCGGTCATTCCAGGCCAGCCAACGTCAGTCGACGATCGGACGGCGTTACGATCGGTCCGGTGGCCGACTGCGCGGCCCGTCGGAGATCGGTCTGTGCTGCTGCGCGCGACTTTTCCATCGTCTCCTCCACAGAATGGCGTTGCATCATCTCGACCAATTGCGACTTTGCGGAGGTCTCTGTCGGAGCTACGAGAACCGATGCATTGTGTGCCTTGCCGCGGGTTAGACCGACATACAAGCCGGCAGCATCGACGACGGGTCCAACGAGTGATCGCTCCGTTGTCTCGCCTTGGACTCCATAGACGGTCGTGGCGTATGCGAGGTGGATGTGGGATTCGGCGTAGGCGAGGCTGACCTTCCGCAGGTCTGTCGTGTCGGCGCTCGCCGCGAGGATCACGTGGTCTGTGCCGATTGTCTTCACGATCCAGTTCTGGCGGTTCTGGACGTCGGCTGCGATGTCATTCCGTCGGGTCTGGACGACGTCCCCGACGAAGATCGCTTGACCTGATTGCCCGGACATGGCGACCGTGATGGAGATTGCCCCGGATTCGATTCGTCGGTTCTGGATGGCTTCGCTGATCTCCTGCGCTTCCGCATGTGTAGCGGTGACCAGTGAGATCGTCTCGCGGCGCTGTGCCGCGTCAAACCATCCTTCGACCATCGCCTCACGCGCTGCGACATCGCTGTTTGTCATCACGACGTGGTTGGTACGGACCAGGTCATTAGCCACATCGCGCATTTCGTCCACGCTCCGCGGCTCTCGAAGTCGCATCGAAATATCCGCCCACTCCGGATCCTTGAAACGGTGGGTAGTCGTGAGCTCCACGTGCCGGAGCGACCGGCGCCAGAAGAGTGCCATCGCGCCCGAATGCCCGACCGGCAAAGCCTGTCGCTGATCCCCGATCAGAGCGACCCCCGCTCCAGTGGCACGTGCGACGTCGAGAAGCGCGGACGCGGCCTCAAGATCCAGCATGCCGGCCTCATCCACGACGATGCGATCGCCAAGGTTGATTCGGATACGGGGGCCGCCATAGATGCCGCCTGACGTCGTATCCGCTTCGCCGATTGAAAGCTGGGTCCACGTCGTTGCGCCGGAGGGGTCGGGCGTCCAGCGCCATCCGAAGTCGTAGAGAAGCTGGTGGAGGGACGACGATGCGCTCATCGTTTCCCGCCCGGCGACCGCGGAAGCCTTCTTGGTCGGGGCGACGATGATCATCTTGTGACCGTGTCGACGCAGGGCTGCGCCCGCGACTTTGAGCATCGTTGTCTTGCCGGTGCCGGCCGGGCCGGAGATGACGACGTTGCGCGAGGTGCCCCCGATCGCGGCGGCACCAGCGAGTTGGCCGTCATCGAGCGTGCGATCGGGCTCAAGAGCGTGGCCGATCGCGGCGACCTCGGCCGTGTCGAGGATCTGTCCGGGCGCGGAGAAGGCGTCGACCTTTTGGGCGAGCGTGGCCTTCAGCGTGGCGGTAGAGACCGCCATGAGGTGCTTGACGTGCTTCGGGGCGTCCGGTTCGGAGATCAGTGTCACTGTTCGGGAGTGCGCCACGACTTCCTCAGCGAGCTTCGCGAGGACGTCGCGGTTGGCGACGACGCCTGTCCCGGCGATCGCGCGGAGCGCACCGGCGCGCACGTCCATCCAGCTGAAGCGGCCACCGCTGCCGGTCGAGCGGGCATCCGCGTCGACAACGGCCTGGACTGCCAGTAACTCGATGTCGAGATCCTCGACCGCGACAGCCGGAAGCGGCGCAGGAGAACGTTCCATGCCGAGCGCAGGGTCGGCGGTGAAGAGTTCTTCCCGGACGAGCGCGGCCCATCCGTCTTCGTTCAGTTCGCCCGGCTTGTTGGGCCGGCCGACAGCCCACGCCCAATGATCGATCTGACTGAGCACATCGTGGGAGGGCTCCTGCTCCGGGTGCTGCTGCTTCCACCAGGCGATACGGGCAGCCTTGTTAGCTTCGATCTGCGCGGACCGCTTCGACAGCGGTCGCACCAGGTGCTGCAGCTGGGCGATCTCCCCATCCGCGGTGAGGGTGAACCCCTTCGCAGCTAGGGCCCGGATCCAGGTGGGGTCGGTTCGGGAGGCGAGGTCACCTTCGGCGTTGACCACGTTCTGGAACCGCAACGCGACGCGGGTGTCGATGTTGGACCATTTGCCGTCGACGCCTTGGACTTTGACGTTGAGCCAGAGGTGCCGGTGCTTGTGCGGGTCCAACGACCGGGAGCGTTCGTGTCGGAGTTCGACGACCTCGATCCGGGCGAGATCTTCGCGGATGGCGCCGCCTTTGCCGCGGCGGGCGTTGAGCTCGGTTTGCCACAACTTCACAATCCGGTCCCGGAGCCGGTCTTGGAGGTCCTCGTACGCGGCGGCCAGTTCGGGGTCGAGCATGGCGGCGATCGAGAACGACTTCGGCGCGTTGATCGTCGCATCCAGAATCAGATCAGCGACGGGCGACTCGAGATCCCGGCCACGCCGTTCCCCGGTCAGTGGGTCGAGTCCGTCAACCCACTCCCTGAGCTGATCCCTAGTGAGGAGGTCGTCGCGGATGGCGCCGTTCTCGACGATGTACCGGCTCATGACGGCGTCGGCGTATCCGGCGGCGGCGATGACACCGTCTGCCGTTTTGGCGGTGAGGGTGGCATCACAGACGCCGGAGAAGGCGTAGTTGACCGCTTGCTTGACCCCGTGGGAGGACTGTCCCCGCTTCCACCTTGCTACTCCGCCTCGCACCTAAACTCACCTCCCACTAACCTCGACTTGGGCTTCCCGAAACTGGACAGTTCTGTCCTTTCGAAGAAAAACTCCCTCTACTTACAAGTTCCGGTTCGGCGGACGTTTTTGCGCGCATTTGGCGCGCACCCGAACTCCCTCCGGAAATCGCCGGCCCCGCGAACAACGGTGACCGGCCGGATCTGGCCTGTGTTTCCGGGCGTCTGAGAAGGCAAACCACCTTCACCTGTGAATTTGCAAGCCGCGCCGATTTCGACGTGTACCCCGGGTGCAGATCCGTCCGTCTTGCTGCCGCGGCGGCTCACGATAGGGACGTCCGAGGGGCTCGCCGGCGAGCGGCGCTGCGGCGCGGTGTCCGAATCGATTGCCCTCATACCTACACGTTGTGTTTTCGAGCTGGTTTTGACGCGCTGACCCCTCAAATGTCCGAAACCCGCTAGAACTTCGTTCGAATCGAGCGGACCTTCGACTCGAACCACGACGGGGACCGCGGGGCCATCGTGCGACTAACCACCGGCGCGGGCGGGAGCCGACTGCGGCCTGGGCTCGTCGTGAGCGAGCCGGGTGAGGTTGACGAACGGCACGCATGCCGTCTCCGCAGTGAGCGCGGCAAGCCATCCGATCGGCGTGGACGGGTCGGCGGTGATCGCCCAACCGTCCATCACGTAGCGGCTGACAGTCTCCACGCATTCCTGCTTCTCTGTAGCTGTCGGGTTCGAGGATCCTTCCACGCGGATGAGCCCGCCTTGTAGTTCCGGTGCCATGTTGTTGGTGTCGATGGTGAATACCCGCGTCGCAATCACTCCCTCGTAGGGTCCATCTTTTTGAGTGCCTTTCCGGCGGGTGATCGAGAGCGAGTAGGAGGTGTGCAGTGCCGGGATCGTGGAATAACGGAGCGGAGCGAAGCGGAGTGAGCATATGCCGCGAAAGCCCGGCATGGAGCACCGGGAGGGACTCTTCTATGTGTTTTGTCAACGTGTTTTTCGCGGTCTGCTGGTTCTTTGGCGCGGCTTTTCGGTGAGGGCGATTTGAACGAGCGGCGGTCCGTGAGTGCCCGGGTTCGCGGGCGGGATAAGCCCGGAGGGCGCGCCCGTGAATGTGGGAACGGCAAGGACGGAAGCGAGTTAGATTCGGCTGCCGGAAGGGTCCGCTGAGGCGGTGAGGGAGTATGCCGCCGTTGGCTGCTCTATCTGTCGTGGTGTTTGGTGGCCCATGATGGCCACAAGCTGGCGGAACACTTCGCGGCAGATGTATCTCTTGAGAACGCGGCGGATCTCCCGGTTGGTTTTGCCTTCTCCCCGGCGGCGCTCCACGAACGCTCGAGTGTTCGCGTCATTCGACATTCGGACCCGGGCGATCACATCGAATGCTCGATTCAGTTGTCGATCGCCGGAGCGGCTGAGCCGATGTCTGATCGTGTTGCCGGAGGAAGCGGGTTGTGGCGCAACGCCGGCCAAGACCGCGAACGCAGCTTCCGACCGGACTCTGCCGGGGTGGGAGTAGGCGCAGAGAATGATCGCCGCGGTCACCGGCCCGATCCCCGAGATCTCTTGCAGCGTCGGCGCCAGCCGCTCGGCGAAGTCCCGCAACAGTTCCTTGTTCGCCTCGAGCTGACGGGTGCCCTCGATCACGGCGATGGCCAGGCGGCGTGCTTCCATTCGAGCGATCTCGGCTGACGGTTCCCGGGTCTTGCTCGGGCGCCAGGCAGCGATCGTGTCCAGCTGCTCGGCCGTCAACGACTTTCGTGCGTCCAGCCCCAGGTCCAGGATCCGCAGCAGGGGCAGGAGCGCGTTCTTGTTGGCGGTGCGTTGGGTGTCGAGCATCGAGCGGGCGACCAATAGGATCCGTAACGCTGCCCGATCCCCAGCTGCGCGGGGAAGGATCACCAGCTCGAGATCAGTGCCCAGCACGGACCTCGCGGCCGCGGAGGCGTCAATGGCATCGGACTTGCCGTTGCGGCTTGCCGCTGCCTTCGTCGGCGGCTTCACCTCGCCGACTTCGAAGCCGTCACCATAGAGCCGCTGCGTTAGCCGCGCACCATAGGAGGATGTTCCCTCCACCGCCGCGAATACACGGCAGCCTGCCGTGCGGCGGCGGATCCATCCGATCGCGCGGCTCATCCCCGCGGCACTGGTCGGGAAGACCTCCGTGGCAATGCTTCGTCCGGTGCGGCACTCAACCAGCGAGTAGGTGTGGGTCTTCGCGTGGGTGTCTACTCCGACGACGAAGTCGAAGCGTTCCGCGATAGTCGTCATGTTCTCTCCTGCCCTGATCTGAAGGAAATCGGTCTGCGGAAAGTGCGCGAAGACAGCTCTGTAACGAGTCACACCTCAAGGGCGGACACTCTTCTAATCAAGTCATTCGAGCGGCACAGGCCGATGCACGACAGCAGCGTGGACGGGTCCCTCCAAAGGCACCGCCACAGCGGGCCAGAGCTACGAAGAGTCACGCGCCGCCATCGAGCATCAGCCTGTCAACCAACCACAGGCCGGCCAACACCTATTACAGAGCTAGGATCGGGCGGCGGAAAGGCCCTCAAATCCCACAGGGCAGCGCCGCTTGCGGCTGTCCTCGACTCGCGGAACGTGAGGACATGAATGTGGCCCCGTCATCGTCTCGGGTTACGAGGCGGGGCCACTACTCGGACCTCCTGCATCCCCACGTCGAAGAGCCGCAAGTAGACGTATTCGTCCACGTTTGATCAGGGTCGCGGAACTCGGATCACTTGCCGCCGTACGCCGGCACGCAACCACGTTGACTTCGGAATACGCCGGGCCGCCGATTTCTAAGTCGAGTTCGTCGGGGCCAGGCTGCGAAGGCAGGCACACGCGTCGAACGTCGGGCCATTGCTGTGCGTCGACAAGAACGATCGTGTCTTTCATATTGCGTGGCCGGCAGCAGTCAGCCGATCGCGCAAACAAGCTCGATTGCTTCCACCGGCCGAGCAGGCGGCGCTTCCAACTGACGCCGATCTTCAGCGGGTGCTTGAGGCGCGTTGAACCATCGCGCAACGGCCTGTTGAAGGATTTCGCTCGGAAGATCGAGGCCTTTGGGCCTCGTCGCGGTAGACCTCGCTGTTTGGTAGCGGCGACATTGCTGCCGAACCTGCCACGGCTTCGTCGTCCCCTGTGACGAGTCGTCACCTAGGAATTCGCGAGCGGCTCCGGATCTTCGGGCAGTGTCGTGGAGTAGCCGTAGGTGTCCCGCGTGAGTTGCTCGATAAACGCTTCGGGCGAGGCACCGTGCCGCGCTGCCAATTGCGTGAGCCGTAGGAGGTCGTCGCGAGCAAGAACTACGGTGACTTGCCCGGCGGGTTCCCGATCGAGATGCATTCTCGCTGCCTTCCCGGCTGAGGTGCCGCCATGATCTGGCGCAGCTGGTTCGAACAGTGTTCGGGGGTCTTGCGTACCCGAAACGCAAGACCCCCGGTAGGGAACCGAGACCCGAACTCGGAGCCCAAGAGCCGGAGAGCGAACACCTGGGGGGAGGGGTCGCTCTCCGAGTCTGTATTCACACTGCGTGTGCAGTATAAGGCCAATCTAGGACTCTAATCCAGATTAAAGTTTCGGTGCGAGCCCATGAAAACTAGACTGGAGTCAATTCGACCGAGGAGGAGTGCCCTTGCCCGTTCCTGGCGCTGCCCCAGCACCGACTCGAGTGTTGGCGCGCGACCGCGCTTATAACGCGGTCAAGAAGGCCATCCTGACCCGGGCGATCCTGCCGGGGGAGCGGCTGGATGATGAGAAGCTGCAGGCGTGGCTACGGATGTCGAAAACTCCGATCCGGCAGGCGCTTCAAACTTTGACCCTCGAAGGGCTCGTGGAAACCGCCGCACATTCCTACACCCGCGTCGTCGAGCCTCGAGCGGAGGACGCGGTGCTGAATCTGCAGACGATCGGTGTCTTCGTCCTCGGAATACTGGACCTCACCATCGCTTCGCTCAGCGAGGATCAGAGAGCCGAACTTCTGCAGGATCTCGATCGCCTTATCGCCGCTCTGAACAACCGGGACATCGAGGGGTCGATCGCAGCGTCCCAGAACTACTACGCGCATCTGATCGCGCTGTGCCCCAACCATGTGCTCGTGGAGCTGTCCGAACGAACCCTCGCAGCGCGGGCGTACTTCGTCGTGGTCGCCTACCGAGCACTCGGAATCGAATGGGGCGAGGCCGAGCGGGCGTATCGGCAACTCCGAGAGGCGCTGGCTCTCGATGATCGGGAAGCGGTCAGCGACGCCACAGCGATCGTGTTCCGAATCGACGTGCCACAAGGCCGAAAGGCGGACGCCTGATGCCCATCCCCGATCCGAGCGGAGATCCGGAGACCACTCGTGAGCTCGTGCGCGATCGCGTCTACCTCCAGCTCCGGGACGCGATCATCACCGGTGTGCTGCTCCCAGGAGAACGGCTCGACGAAGCCGAGTTGCGGACGTGGTTGCAGGTCTCCGGGACCCCGATCCGGCAAGCCCTGCACGCGCTGAGCGTGGAGGGCCTCGTGCAGACCGCGCCCCAGTCCCACACCGCCGTGGTCGCGCCGCGTCCGGAGGATGCGCAGCCAACTCTTCAGACCATCGGAGTGCTGTTGGCCGGCGCCACTCAGCTGACACTTCCGCACCTGGGTGATGGTGACCGTGCGGTGCTTCTGGCGCATGCCAACGAAGTCATCGCCCGCCTCACCACCGGCGACGTCGCTGCGATCACCCAAGCGGCCGAAGAACTCTTCACTGCGCTGCTTCGTTCCTGCCCAAACCCCGTGCTGCTCGATGTCATCACCCGCGCAGCACCCTCACTCAGCTACCACGTCAGCGTCGCCCACCAAGGGCTCGACGCCGACCTCGCCGACCTCGCAGCGGGCTACAAAGAACTCAGCGCCGCACTTTCGGAACACGACGACCGCGGCTCCGTCGCAGCCACCAAGCGCGTCTTCCGCGTCGGATAGCTCGCAGCAAAGTAACGAGGAGCCGTGCCAGGTCATCCAGATGTAGAGAGCACGCCGAAAGCGTGTAATGAATGCGGCGGCCCTGTCGATCGACTACAGAACCCCTACGTCGGTACCGGGCTGTCCGTGCACCGCTATTTCGACATATGCCGCCGTTGCGGCCATGCCACCTACCCGCCAACCGAAACGGCCCGGGCCGCCCCTGTTGCAGCACCGCGGGGCTGGCGGCGTTGGTTCAGAGGAAAGTAGTTCGAGGTGTCTTACTTGGTCGATGACCCGGTGAGCGTTGTCGACAGCATGAAGCGACAGTTTGAGGCCTGACTCGATGAGCGCGGCGCGCAGCTGGCTCCCGATGCGGAGACGGACAACTTCCGTTCACGCCCAAGGCGCGCGTACTGGTGAGCCGATGTCATAATGTTGGGTGGCAGCCCCCGCGTCGCCCGAGCGTCGGCGGCTGTCGTGGAGAGTCTGTGCCTTTACCCGAGAACTCGTCGCCCGCCGGCACGCGGCCATTGGCGCGTGAACATGCGTACTACTCGATCCGCGAAGCGATCCTGAACGGGTCGCTCCAGCCGGGGGAACGATTGGAAGACGCGGCCCTGCAGCGTTGGCTTGGTGTTTCGCGAACCCCTATTCGGCAGGCTCTTCTCGCCCTAACCCAAGAAGGCTTCATTGAAACCGCCCGACAAGCGCATACCCGCGTTGTCAAGCCGCGACCTCAGGACGCTGGCACCTATCTTCAAGCCGTTGGCGCCCTCGTGATGGGCATGACGATAATCACCCTTCCCGTGATTTCCGATGCACAACGAACCGCGCTTTGCGATGCGCTCCAGTCGGCCGGGGAGGCCATTAGCGCGCAGAACACCACCGATTTCATTGCTCAAAGCACCCTGTACTGGGCGACCGTGACGGAAGTGTGTCCTAACCCTTTGCTCCGCCGACTCGTGGAGCAATCGGCAACGGCGCTCGGCTACAACGCTGTGGTCGCCGCGACGCAAACGTCGATCGACTGGGAACGCCTGCGACGACGAAATCAGCAGCTTCTCAATGCGCTAAAAAGCGGTGACTCAGCGGCCACGGAACGCGCCACAAGGGACGTTTTCGGTCTGCCTCTCCAAAGCTAACTCGTTTTGGGGTGGGACGAGCGCGTCCACGTGGCTATTGGAATTCTAATTCCTCTATACAATTGCTTCCGGGGCGCTCGCTAACCGAGCGCGCGTTCTGCCGACGGCTAGGGTTTGTCGGCGAGGGCCCGGCATTCGGGTTGCCGGGTCCTCGAAATAGTTCAGGCGCGAATGCGAAGTTGCGAGGTGACGAATGTTGTGTCCCCGATGCGGCACTCGCATGACCCTCCAACGGAACACGTTCTACGGGATTGGCCTCGCAGTCAGCGAATTCATCTACGACTGCGACGAATGTGGCTTCATCAGATTTGCCCCCCAGCGTCCCGCCCCCAGCGAAAAACCCGATCCGCCCGAGCAAACGCCGACAGGAAGGCCATTTCGACGAAGGTTGGGTCGGTAAGTTCATGAGCATCCGCATCGTTCGGCGCTGCCAGTGCCGAAGCCGCTTCAATGTGAGCCTCGGCGTACCGCGATGAGCAAGACCAGTTTCCCGGATGCGGATGCGTGGCGGGCTTGGGTCGAGCAAGTGGTTGACACTCCGCCTGCCGCCGTCCTGATGGCAAGACTTGCTGTCGAGCGCGAGTTCGTAGTGGCTGTAGCTATGGCCGAAGCATCCGCAGCTGATCCTTCAGGGGAGTTAGCACCCTCACCCATGCTGAGCTTGCCTCGCGAGTTGGAGCCAGCTCGCGCAAGATCGCGAAAGCGAGACTCATCCTCGTCGAAACCGGCCTAGAAACCCTCGAGATTCACCCACTCAGACGAAATGGGCCGTACCGAAAGCTGCACCCGCCACGGCACGAGCCCTTCGTGTCCGAGTCGCCGTAAGGAGACCGGCTCCCTCTAGCCGCGCCATGGGCGCCTATTACGAAGGCTCCGACACTCGATACGGAGCGCCAGTCATGACAGCGCTCAGCGCCGACGCCACAGAGAATCTCGCTGACTCCGGCTACACGCCGACACAGTGGTCCAGGATCCACTTCTCCGACGGCAAGTTTGCGGACGTCGGTGAGATCGAGGCAACGAGGTTGACGCGGGAGCCCTTTGAAACCGGCGCCGCCGCGGGCCGTTCCACTTAAGTGCCTACGTGCATTCGCTCTTTCTCTTCGATCGCTTCTACCATCGTTACCCTGGTGTTCCCCCGTTTCTTCGGTCACTTATCATCGGCCTTGTTTGGTTCGGGAGGTTGGTCTTTATGGCTAGACGTTTCCCTCGGGAGTTCCGTG